>CAMDRY010000072.1 GCA_945906975.1 Bordetella parapertussis
AACACCATCGGCTTGGTACGTCAGTACTTGCCCAAATACACCAGCCTGCAGCGACTCACCGAAGCCAAACTCAAATCGATTGAAGACCGCCTAAACCATCGGCCACGCAAGTGCCTTGGCTACCTCACCCCGCACGAGGTACTCTTCGGGCTCAAGCCCATACCCATTGCGCTTCGAACTTAAATTCGCAAATCGGCTGCAAACCCGCGCCAGACGGGCATCTCCAGCCAGATGTGCCGTCATTGCGAGCGCAGCGAAGCAATCTTGTCGTTCTCGCGACGTACTCGGCAAAGCCACGAGATTGCTTCGCTGCGCTCGCAATGACAGGCTACGGTGCAATGACAGACTGCGGTGCAATGCCGGTTGCAGATAGAATCGGGCGCATGATGCTACGCCCCACGGCACGCTCTCTCACACTGCTTATAGCCGCCTCAGCCGCGCTCGCCTGCGCGCTGTGCCCTTCTGCACAGGCGCAGTCCGACCCCCTTGCAGCGGAAATCGCCACCGGCTTTGCCGACAGGCCACTGGTGCGCGCCCAACGCTTCATGATCGTCAGCGCCAACGCGCACGCCACGCGCGCCGGCTACGCGGTGTTGCGCGCCGGGGGCAGCGCCGTTGATGCGGCCATTGCGGCGCAACTGGTGCTCAACCTGGTGGAGCCGCAATCCTCGGGCATAGGCGGTGGCGCCTTCCTCATTCACTTTGACGCCGCACAGAAGGCGCTGGCGGCTTACGTCGGCCGCGAGACGGCGCCGGCGGCGGCGCGCCCCGACCGCTTTCTGGGGGCCGGCGGCAGGCTCGTCGGTTTTGGCGAGGCCATCAACAACGGCAAGTCGGTCGGCGTGCCCGGCCTGCTGCGCCTGCTCGAACTGGCCCACGCGAAACACGGCCGCCTGCCCTGGGCGCGGCTGTTCGAGCCGGCCATCGCACTCGCCGAGCGCGGCTTCGCGATTTCGCCGCGGCTCGCACTGCAAATCGCCGGCGACCCTTTCCTGAAATCCAATGCCGCGTCACGTGCGTATTTTTATGATGTCGCAGGCCAACCGCTGGCTGCGGGCACGCGGCTGCGCAACCCCGCGCTGGCGCAGGTGTTGCGCGAGGTCGCGACGCACGGCGCCGACGCCTTTTACCAGGGCGCCCTCGCACACGACCTTGTCAGCGCGGTGCGCACCCACCCGCGCCCCGGCGATATCACCGAGGCCGATCTGGCGGACTACCAAGCAAAAGCACGGCCGGCACTGTGCGGGCGCTATCGCGAACACACGCTGTGCGGCATGCCGCCGCCCTCCTCGGGCGCCATTGCGGTGCTGGCGCTGCTGGGCATGCTCGAGCGCTTTGACCTGGCCGCGCTCAGGCCCGATTCGCTTGCCGCCGTGCATTTGTTCGCCGAAGCGGGCCGCCTCGCCTACGCCGATCGTGACGCCTATGTCGCCGATCCGGATTTTGTCAGCGTGCCGGTGGCCGGCATGCTCGATCGCGCCTACCTCGCGCGGCGCAGCGCGCTGATCCGGCCCGATGCCAGCATGGGGCGCGCGCTGCCCGGGCAGCCTGCGGGCGCAACGGCACTGGCGCCGGATGAAAACTCCGAGCTTGCCGCCACCAGCCATTTGTCGGTGGTAGACGCCGAGGGCAACGCGGTGGCCATGACCAGCACCATTGAATCGCAGTTCGGCAGCCGCATCATGGTGCGCGGCTTTTTGCTCAACAACCAGATGACCGATTTTTCGTTTTCCCCGGCGGAGAACGGCCACGCTGTGGCCAATCGCGTCGAAGGCGGCAAGCGGCCGCGCAGCTCCATGGCGCCGACGCTGGTGTTTGGCGCCGACGGCAAGTTGTCGCTGGTGGCCGGCTCGCCCGGTGGCAATGCCATCATCAACTACGTCGCCAAGACCCTGGTCGGCGTGCTCGACTGGAAGCGCGACATCCAGCAGGCGGCGGCGCTGCCCAACATGGGCAGCCGCAACCGCGCCACCGAGCTTGAGCGCGGCAGCGCCATCGCGCGCCTTGCCGCGCCCTTGCGCGCAATGGGACACGAGGTTTCGGTGGGTGACTCGACCAGCGGCGTGCACGGCATCGCGATCTCGCCCGAGGGGCTTTCCGGCGGCGCCGATCCGCGGCGCGAGGGTCTGGCGATGGGCGACTGAATGGCCCGGGACTTGCGCCTCACGGTCGGGTTGTCACCCGGCTGTGCGGCATCGGCATGGCGGCCTTGCATCCAGGTCATACCCGACCGGGCGCGCTCGGCTATAGTGAAGCCTCTTTATGATGGTGCTCCGCTAGCAATGCCATCCTGTTTTGCCAACCTCAGCCGTGAACCCCGGCACGTCGACAGCTTTTTTGGAACAGAGGAACTGCCATGAACTTCCAGGACATTGCCACCCGTTTTGAACACGCGGAATCGGGGACCGACTCGGCCAAGGTCTTATTCAAGGACGCCTTTGACATGATGAAGAGCGACCCTGAAAACGCCGGCTTGTACTTCGTCATCGGCAGCGCCGCGCGTGCCTATGTGCGTGCCTATGAGGATCAGGGCATTTCACCCGAATTCGCCGATCGCGCCAAAATCACCATGGTGGGATTCAATGCCAAGATCAACCAGGCCCTCAATGCCGACGCCGCCACCAGGCTGCGCCTGCTCGGCGAGGTCGCCATAGACTACGAATGGAATGTGCGCGACTTTTGAGTTAGGGCGCCGCATGGCTCCCGGCGGGGTACAGGCGTGAAAACGTAAATGACAACGCCAAAGACAACACCAAAGACAACGCCAAAGACAACGCAATCAGGCGCAATCTGTGACTGATCTGAGCTCCGGCTGGATCTGAGCTCCCACCCGGAGACGTCCATGCCCAAACCCTCCACCCGGACCGAGCATGACCTGCTGGGCGAGAGAAAAATCCCCGCCACCGCGTACTGGGGTATAGGGGTGTGCACATCCTGCGGCCGGAAAATCTCACCCGCCCCGGAATCCTCGCCAAGCGCACCCACGCCAGGAAAAAAACACCCTGATCGCCTATTCATGGTTCAGGATAGGGTGATCAGACCTTTGTGACGGTTTTTACGCCCCAATGGGACAAAAGGGACAAAAGGGGTAAAAAGGTCAAAAGGGTCAAAACCCCATTTTGGACAAAGACTGATTAGCTAAGTAGAATCAATCTGACTCAAGACCCAGACCCGCCACGTACGGGGCGGTTCGCCCAAGCGAGCACTGATACGCAATCAACCCGAGGAGTGATTACATGAAACGTACTTCCATTTTATTCGCCGGCCTGATGGTCAGCGTCGGCCTGACCGTCGGCAGCAGCGCCAGCGCCCAGGAACTCACCGGTACGCTCAAAAAAATCAAGGAAACCGGCTCGATCACGGTGGGCCATCGCGAGTCCTCGATCCCGTTCTCCTATCTTGATGACAAACAGCAACCCATAGGCTCCTCCATGGAGTTGTGCATGAAGGTGGTTGACGCGGTCAAGGCCGACCTGAAAATGCCCAACCTGAAGATCAACCTGCAGGCGGTCACTTCGAGCAACCGCATTCCGCTGCTGCAAAACGGCACCATAGACATGGAGTGCGGATCGACCACCAATTCGGTGGTGCGACAACAGCAAGTGGCGTTCGGCCCGACGTATTTCGTCATCAATGTCACGGCCGCGGTGAAAAAGAATTCACCCGTCAACTCGTTGATCGATCTTGCCAACAAGCCGATTTCCACGACATCGGGGACCACGGCTGTGCCACTGCTCAAGGCCTACGAGAAAACCAAGAGCATCGACGTCAAGGAAATCTACGGCAAGGATCACGCCGAATCGTTTCTGCTGCTCGCCGATGACCGGGTCGCCGCATTCGTGATGGATGACATCCTGCTGGCGGGCCAGATCGCCAGCGCCAAAAATCCGGCCGATTACCGGATCATTCCCGAGTCGCTGCGCCAGGAGCCCTACAGCATGATGCTGCGCAAGGACGACGCGCAGTTCAAGGCCCTGGTCGACAAGACCATCGGCGCGGTGATGAAATCCGGTGAGATAAACAAGATCTACGCAAAATGGTTTGTCAGCCCGATCCCGCCGAAAAATGCGAACTTGAACTTCCCGATGACGCAGCCGATCAAGGATGCGTTCAGCAACCCGAATGACAAGGGCGTCTGAGCGCGGCTGCCTGAAACACCGGGACTAACGCCAATACCAGGCAAGCCGGAGGCGCACACGCCCTCCGGCTTTTTTTTGCCACAAACCGGTACGACCAACCAGCTCGAGGGACCGACACGTGAACATGGAAATTTTGCTGGAACAGGTGCCAGATGGCGACGGGGCATGGTGGGAAATGCTCGCCAGTGGCCTGGGTTGGACACTGGCGACGGCGTTTTTTGCCTGGATCATGGCCTTTACCCTGGGATCGGTGGTCGGCGTGGCACGCACCACCGACAAGCGCTGGCTGAGCCGGCTGGGCAACGCCTACGTCGAACTGTTTCGCAATATTCCCCTGCTGGTGCAGTTTTTCATCTGGTATTTCGTCATTCCCGGCTTGGTCCCGTCA
Source organism: Bordetella parapertussis (assembly GCA_945906975.1). Next base: position 4,528 of record CAMDRY010000072.1, read on the forward strand.
GTCAAGCACTGGGTCGTGACGCTCGACCCGACCCAGCACCAGTTCGTCACCGCCATCGTCTGCCTGGGCTTTTTCACCTCGGCGCGCATTGCCGAGCAGGTGCGCTCGGGCATCCAGTCGCTGTCGCGCGGCCAGAGCGACGCCGGCTATGCACTCGGACTGACCGGGCCGCAAACCTACCGCTATGTGCTGCTGCCGATGGCCTATCGCATCATCATCCCGCCGCTGACCTCGGAGTTGATGAACCTGATCAAGAACACCGCGGTCGCCTACTCGATCGGCCTGGTGGAGTTGTTCTTCCGCACACGGGAAATGGGTGAAATGACGTTCCGCTACTTTGAAGCGTTTGGCGCGGCGACACTGGTCTACATCATCATCGCCATGACTGCGAACCGGGTGATGGCGCTGATCGAGCGCCGCGTGGCGGTGCCCGGTTACATCACGGGAGCGAAGTGATGGGAGATCTGGATTTCGAAGTCATCGGCCGCGCCCTGCCCTACCTGCTCACCGGCCTACAGTACACTTTCCAGCTCACGCTGATCGCCGCCATCGGCGGCATTTTCTTCGGCACACTGCTGGCGATGGCCCGCCTGTCCTCGTTCAAACCACTGGCCATGGCAGCCGCCGGCTATGTCAACCTGATGCGCTCCATCCCGCTGCTGCTGGTGATCTTCTGGTTCTATTTCCTCGTCCCGGTACTGATCCAGACAATCACCGGATCGGAGCGGCCGCCACAGATCGGTGCCGAACGCTCTGCCTACATCACCTTCATCATGTTCGAGGCGGCGTATTTTTGCGAAATAATGCGCGCCGGCATCCAGAGCATTTCGAAGGGGCAGGTCGGCGCCGCCTTCGCCCTCGGACTCAACTATTGGCAGGCGATGAGGCTTGTCATCCTGCCGCAGGCCTTTCGCAACATGCTGCCGGTGCTGCTGACGCAGACCATCATCCTGTTCCAGGATGTCTCGCTCGTTTCGCTGCTCAACGTCACCGATTTCGTCGGCGCATCGGTCAAGATCGCACAACGCGACAGCCGGGTCGTCGAGTTGTACGCCTTCGTCGCCCTCGTCTACTTCATCCTATGCTTCACGCTTTCTAGCCTGACCAAGAAGCTGCAAGCGAAAATAGCCATCATTCACTGATCCGAACCAGGTAAAACCTCATGATCCAGATCAAAAATATAAGCAAATGGTACGGCAGCTTCCAGGTGCTCAAGGACTGCAGCACCAGCGTCGCCAAAGGCGAGGTTGTGGTGGTGTGCGGCCCCTCCGGTTCGGGCAAGTCGACGCTGATCAAATGCGTCAACGCACTTGAGCCCTTTCAGCAGGGGGAGATCAGCGTCGATGGCGTCTCGGTCGGCGATCCCAAGACCGACCTGCCCAAACTGCGCGCGCGCATCGGCATGGTGTTCCAGAACTTCGAATTATTTCCGCACATGTCGGTGCGGGAAAACCTCAGCCTGGCACAGGTCAAGGTGCTGGGCCGCTCGCAAGACGAGGCCAACGAGCGCGGACTGAAATACCTCGACCGTGTCGGATTGATCGAGCAGAAAGACAAATTTCCCGGCCAGCTATCAGGCGGCCAGCAGCAGCGCGTCGCCATCGCCCGCGCGCTGTCGATGGACCCGATCGCCATGCTGTTTGACGAGCCGACCTCGGCGCTTGACCCGGAAATGATCAATGAGGTGCTCGATGTGATGGTCGGCCTCGCCAAGGACGGCATGACCATGATGTGCGTGACCCACGAAATGGGCTTTGCGCGCACCGTTGCCAATCGCGTGATTTTCATGGACCGCGGCGAGATCGTCGAAGATGCGCCAAAGGACGACTTTTTCGGCAAGCCGCGCTCAGAGCGCGCAGTGCAGTTCTTGTCCAAGATCCTGCATCACTAAAACCGAAGCCAATACGCGCCGTCATTGCGAGGAGGCGAAGCCGACGCGGCAATCTTGTGGTGTTGCGACTGCAGTCACAAGAGCGCTGAGATTGCTTCGCTGCGCTCGCAATGCCATGGTGACCTTCAGCGTGCCTGCTTGGCCTTTGCTGTGATGGCATCGAGGGTGGTGCTGGTGGTGATCGCCTGCGGATCGATTCGCACCTCGATCAGCGCCGGCTTGCCCGCCGCCAGCGCGCGCTCAAAGGCCGGGGCGAACTGCGCCGTTTCTTCCACCGTCTCGCCATGCAGGCCGAACGAGCGCGCGAACGCGGCGAAGTCCGGGTTGACCAGCGCCGTGCCATGCACGCGCTCCGGGTACTCACGCTCCTGATGCATGCGAATGGTGCCGTACATGCTGTTGTTGATGACGACGAATATCACGTTCGCGCCAAATTGCGCGGCAGTGGCGATTTCTTGACCGTTCATCAAAAAATCACCATCACCGTTAAAGGACACGACAATGCGCCCCGGATGGGCAATTTTCGCCGCCACCCCGGCCGGCACGCCGTAACCCATGGAGCCGTTGGTCGGCGCCACCTGCGTGCGCAAGCCGGTAAAACGGTAATAGCGCTGCACGAAGCCGCTGAAGTTGCCGGCACCGGTGGTCAGAATGCTGTCGGCGGGCAGGCGCTCACGCAGCCAGACGATGAGCTCACCCATCTGCACCTTGCCGGGTATGGCGGCCGGCTTGTCGTTCCAACCGATGTAGTCGGCGCGCGCGGCGGTGAGCCAGTCGCGCCAGGCGCTACCGTCTATTTTCAGCTGCGCCGCAGCGGCGGCGAAATTCGCCATACCTGAATTGATCAGCAACTCACCCTGATAGACGCGCCCCAACTCCTCGGCGCCCGCATGCACATGGATCAGCCGCTGTTTCGGGCGGGGCGACTGGAGCAGCGTGTAACCGCTGGTGGTCATCTCGCCCAGGCGCGCACCGACGACCAGCAGCAGGTCGGCGTCGCGCACGCGTTGCGCCAGTTTCGGATTGAGGCCGATGCCAACATCGCCGATGTAATGCTCGCGACGGTTGTCATACAGATCCTGAAAGCGAAAAGCGCAGCTCACCGGCAGGCCCGCAGCCTCGGCAAAGCGGGCAATCTCGGCGCAGGCCTCCGGTGTCCACACCGTGCCACCCAGCATCAGCAGCGGCCGCTTGGCGCCCTGCAGCGCGACACGCAAGCGGTCCATGTCGGCCGGCGCCGGCGCCGCCTGCACCGCCTGGTAGGGGGCGGTATCGGCCACCGTCGCGAACTGGATCAGCATGTCTTCGGGCAGCGCCAGCACCACCGGGCCGGGCCGACCCGAGGTGGCGACCTGGAAGGCGTGGTTGACGTATTCGGGGATGCGGTCGGCGCGATCGATCTGCGCCACCCACTTGGCCATCTCACCGAACATGCGCCGATAGTCCATTTCCTGAAAGGCTTCGCGCTCGACAAAATCGCCACCAACCTGGCCGATGAACAGGATCATCGGCGTGGAGTCCTGGTAGGCGGTGTGCACGCCGATCGACGCATTGGTCGCGCCGGGGCCGCGCGTGACAAAGCAAATGCCGGGTCGGCCGGTGGTCTTGGCCCAGGCCTCGGCCATATAGGAAGCGCCGCCATCCTGGCGCGCCACCACGAGCTTGATGTCCTCGCGCGCATCGTAGAGCGCGTCGAGCACGGCCAGATAGCTCTCGCCCGGGACGCAGAACGCGGTGTCCACGCCGTGCACGCGCAGCGCATCGACTATGAGTTGCCCGCCGGTGCGGGGCTTGAGGTCTAGGTCTATTTTCATGATCAATCTGCCAAGAAAGGCTTGAAACAGGAGTGTGTTGCGAAATCACGTCAGCAAGTTCCCTCCCCCGTCAAGGGGGAGGGGGGTTCCGTGCCCTGGTGCGGGTATTTCACAACGCCCTTCCTGCAAAAAAACCGCCACTCTTTTACAAGTGGCGATGCGTTATTATTGGGCCGCTGCAAACCCAAACAACGCCTCGCTGCGGCCACCAGATAATTATGTCAGACATCCCCACCCTTCGCCGCATCCTTGCGCAAAGCCGCACCATTGCCGTCGTGGGACTTTCCGCCGACTGGTTCCGGCCAAGCTATTTCGCCGCCAAATACATGATCACCCACGGCTACACGGTTATCCCGGTGAATCCGCGCTACGCGGAAATTCTTGGCCAAAAATCGTACAAATCACTGCGCGACATCCCGGCCGAAATCGCCGGCACGATCGACATCGTCGACTGCTTCAGGAAGACCGCGGACATCATGCCCATTGCCGAGGACGCCATCGCCATAGGCGCCAAGGTACTGTGGCAGCAAATAGGCGTACTCAATCACGAGGCCGGGGAAAAAGCCAGGGCGGCGGGCCTGGATAGCATCATGGACCGCTGCGTCAAGATCGAGCACGGACGGCTGTTCGGGGGCCTGAACTGGTGCGGCGTTAATACCGGCGTCATCTCGGCAAAACGGCCTCATTGATTCCCCCCCCACTCATTCACCATGCCATGAACGATACCGTCAACCTTGACGCCTACTCGCCGCGCGAAATCGCCGAACGCATCGAAAACGTCGGCGTAGCCAAGGCGCGCCTGCCGCTGCTCTCGATCGTGATGCTGGGCATGCTCGCCGGCGCCTTTATCGGCCTGGGGGCCTTGTATTTCACGCTGGTAAGCAGCGACGCATCGCTCGGTTTTGCCGCCACTCGCGTCCTTGGCGGCGTGTGCTTTTCTCTCGGACTACTGCTGGTGATGGTGGCCGGTGCGGAACTGTTCACCGGCAACAACCTGCTGGTCATGGCCTGGGCCGAGAACAAGCTGACCACCGGCGAGGTGCTGAAAAACTGGGTGATTGTCTGTCTTGCCAATTGCGCCGGTGCGGCCGGGCTCGCGCTGCTGGTGTACTTGTCCGGACACCTGGGCATGAACGGCGGTGGCGTGGCACAGCAGGCGGTAAAAATCGCCGCAATCAAGGCCGGCCTGCCAGCTATGCAGGCGTTTTTCAGCGGCATGCTGTGCAATATCCTGGTGTGCATGGCGGTGTGGATGTCCTTCGCCTGCCGCAGCATGGCGGACAAAATGGTCGCGGTGATATTCCCGATTTCCGCCTTTGTTGCGGCGGGCTTTGAACACAGCATCGCCAACATGTATTTTTTTTCGCTTGCCATGCTGCAGCAGGCACACGCGCCGCTGGCCCTGCCCGGTGCCCTGTTGATAGACCTGCCGCACGTGCTCGCCAACCTCGGCGCAGTCATCGCCGGCAATATTGTCGGCGGCAGCGTGGTGGTGGCGCTGGTCTATCACGTCATCTACCGCCGCGGCGCAAAAACCTGATTGGCAAAACCTGACTGGAACCGCAGCATGGCTGACCGAAAATTTGGCATAGAGACCCTCACCCTGCACGCCGGGCAGGTGCCCGACCCGGCCACCGGCGCGCGCGCCGTGCCGCTGTACCAGACCACGTCTTTTGTCTTTGACTCGGCCGATCATGCGGCGAGCCTGTTCAACCTGCAGACCTTCGGCAACGTCTATACCCGCCTGTCCAACCCGACAACCGCGGTGTTCGAGGAGCGCATGGCGGCGCTCGAGGGCGGACGCGCCGCATTGGCCGCCGCAACAGGCCAGGCTGCGGAGATGACCGCACTGCTGGCGCTTTGCCAGCAGGGTGACGAGATCGTTTCCGCCGCGACGCTCTACGGCGGCACCTATTCGCTGTTCGATGTGAATTTCCGCAAGCTTGGCATCAACACCACCTTCGTGCATCCCGACGATCCGGAAAATTTTCGCCGCGCCATCAGCAAAAAAACAAAAGTTCTCTATGCCGAGACCATAGGCAACCCGCTGATGAACGTGGCCGACATCGAGGCCATCGCCGCCATCGCCCACGAAGCGGGCGTGCCGCTGATCATCGACAATACCGTCGCCTCGCCCTACCTTTGCCGCCCCATCGAACACGGCGCCGACATTGTCGTGCACTCGGCCACCAAGTACATTGGCGGTCACGGCACCAGCATGGGCGGGGTCATTGTCGAATCGGGAAAATTTCCCTGGGACAATGGCAATTTTCCGGATATGACCGAGCCCTCGCGCGGCTACCACGGCGTGCGCTTTTACGAGACCTTCGGCGACTTTGGCTACACCATGAAGGCGCGCATGGAAACCATGCGCACCTTTGGCGCGACGCTGTCGCCCTTTAACGCCTGGATGATGTTGCAGGGCCTGGAAACACTGCACGTGCGCATGGACAGGCATTGCAGCAACGCGCTGGCGGTGGCGCAATTTCTCGAGGTGCATCCGCTGGTCAGTTGGGTCAATTACCCGGGTCTTCCCGGCAACAAATATCATGCGCTCGCCAAAAAATACCTGTCCAAGGGCGCCAGCGGGCTGATGACCTTTGGGATAAAAGCGGGCGTAAAAGGCGGCGCCGATGGCGCCCGCAGAGCCGGCGAAAAATTCATCGAAGCCGCGACCTTCATGAGTCACCT
>CAMDRY010000073.1 GCA_945906975.1 Bordetella parapertussis
CCTTCGGCGAACAGGATGTCGAAGGCGAGTGTCGACTTGCCCGAGCCCGATACGCCTGTCACCACGGTGAACTTGTTGCGCGGAATGTCGACATCAACGTTCTTCAGGTTGTGCTCGCGCGCGTTGTGTATGCGTATCGATTTGCTCTGTTCCAGCAGCCGCTTTTGCAGTGGAACCCCGCTGGAAAAGCGCGCCAGGCGTGCCTTTCCAGTCGATGCCTTGTCCAGCGCCTCGGTGTATTCGCGCAAGGCCCGGCCGGTGTGGGAGCTTGGATGGGCGGCCACTTGCGAAGGTGTGCCGGTGCAGACCACCGCACCGCCGGCCTCCCCGCCTTCGGGACCCAGATCAATAATCCAGTCCGAGGCGCGGATCACGTCCAGGTTGTGTTCTATCACCACCAGCGAGTGCCCGGTGGCGATCAGCCGGCGGAAGGCGCGCAACAGCTTGGCGATGTCCTCGAAGTGCAGGCCCGTGGTCGGCTCGTCGAACAGGAACAGCTTGCCCTTGCGCGCCACCGCGCCCGATGACGGAACGGGTGAGGTCTTGATCGCTTCGACCAGATGGCCGGCCAGCTTGAGGCGTTGCGCTTCGCCGCCCGACAAGGTCGGCACCGGCTGGCCCAGCTTGAGGTATTCAAGGCCCACTTCGGCCAGCGGCGCGAGCGCGGCCCGCACTTCGGGCTCGCCCTCAAAGAACACCAGGGCTTCGTTGACGGTCATGTCCAGCACATCGGCGATCGAGCGTTTTCCGATCGCGTTCTGGACGGTGATCTCGAGCACCTCCGCGCGAAAGCGCCGGCCGTCGCAATCGGGGCAGCGCAAATACACATCCGACAGGAATTGCATCTCAACGTGCTCAAAGCCGTTACCGCCACAGGCCGGGCAGCGGCCGTTACCGGCGTTGAAGCTGAAGGTGCCGGCGGTGTAGCCGCGTTCCTTGGCAACGGATTCTTTTGCAAAGAGCTTGCGCACCGCGTCCCAGGCGCCGACGTAGCTGGCCGGATTGGAGCGCGCCGTCTTGCCTATGGGGGACTGGTCGACCATGACCACCTCGCCGATGTGTTCGGCGCCGCGCAGCTCGCAAAATGCGCCCGGCATCTCGGTCGGGCGGCCCTTGGCTTTGAGCAGGGCGGCGTGCAGCACGTCCTGGATCAGTGTCGACTTGCCCGAACCGGACACGCCGGTGATAGAGACCAGATGGCCAAGCGGAATGGCGACATCGACGTTTTTGAGGTTGTGCGCGCTGGCGCCGAGCAATTCTATTTTCGGCGCGTTGCTTTTCGGTGGATTGGGGGCGACGACGGCATCGGCGCGTTTGTCGCCGGCAAGGTATTGCGCGGTGAGCGTGTCGGCGTCGCGCAATTGCGCCTGTGTGCCGAAGAACACCACATTGCCGCCGCGCTCGCCCGGGCCCGGGCCCATGTCGAGCAGGCGGTCGGCTTCGAGCATGATTTGCGGGTCGTGCTCGACCACCACCAGCGAGTTGCCGGCGTCGCGCAGCCGTTGCATCACGCCGATGACGCGGCCCATGTCGCGCGGGTGCAGGCCAATGGACGGCTCGTCCAGCACGAACAGCGTGTTGACAAGGGAGGTGCCCAGCGCCGTGGTGAGGTTGATGCGCTGCACCTCGCCGCCCGAGAGGGTTCGCGACTGGCGGTCTAGCGTGAGGTAGCCGAGTCCCACTTCGGTGAGATAGCGTGTGCGGCCGCGGATTTCGCTGAGCAGCAGGTCCGTGGCCTCATCGAGCGGCGAGGGCAGGTGGATGGTGTCGAGCAGGCTGCGGCAGCGGTCTATGGGCAGCAGCATCAGGTCGTGCACGGTCAGGCCGGGCAGGGCCTCGAGCTTGTCGCGCGCGAACTTCACGTCACGGGGCAGGAAGCGCTTTGCTGCGGGCATGGCAGCGTCGGCGTCTTCTTTCGTGCCCAGGCGCCACAGCATGGACTCGGTCTTGAGGCGCGCGCCATTGCAGGTTTCGCAGGGCGTGTAGGCGCGGTATTTTGACAACAGTACGCGCACATGCATTTTGTACGATTTGGTTTCCAGCCACTTGAAAAACCGCGCCACGCCGTACCAGGTGCCCGGCCAGGACTTGCTCCAGTTCTCCCATTCGGGTTCGCCCTCGAGCACCCATTTACGGTGCGCGGCCGAGAGCTTGTGGAAGGGCACATCCAGCGGCACGCCGCGTTTTTTGGCGTACTTCTCGATGTCGGTCTGGCATTCATTGAAGGCCGGCGTTTGCCAGGGCTTGATGGCACCGTCCTTGATCGACTTGGATTCATCGGGAAGCACCAGGCCGAAGTCGAGGCCGATGACACGGCCGAAGCCGCGACAGGTGCCGCAGGCGCCCAGCGGCGAGTTGAATGAGAACAGCGAAGGCGTCGGATCCTGGTAATGGATGTTGCAGTCGGGGCAGTGCAGGTCGGAGGAGAAGCGCCATGCGGCGCCAAATGTCGCGGTTTCGCCCGCGGCCGTGTCGTTATTCAAAACGGGATAAACGTTGACCTTTCCCTGGCCGACGCGCAGTGCGGCCTCGAGCGCATCCATCAGGCGCGTCTTGTCAGCGGCGGAAAAACGCGTCCTGTCCTGCACCACCTCGAGCAGCGCCCCGGTGCGCGCATGAATGCGCGTATAGCCCTGGTGGCCGAGCATTTGCTGCACTTCGGCTTCGCTGAAATTGGCGGGTACGGTGATCGGGAAGGTGATGACAAGGCGCGGGTCGCCGGCGAGGGCGGCGCGCGTCTTGAGCGCCGCGTAAATGGCTTCGGGCGAATCGCGCCGCACCGCCTCGCCACAGCCGCTGCAGTGCAGGCTGGCGGTGCGCGCGAACAGCAACTTCAGGTGGTCGTTGAGTTCGGTCATGGTGCCCACGGTCGAGCGTGAGGTGCGCACCGGGTTGGTCTGGTCGATGGCGATGGCCGGCGGGATGCCTTCGATGGCGTCCACCTGCGGCTTGTCCATGCGGTCGAGGAATTGCCGCGCGTAGGGGCTGAAGGTCTCGACATAGCGGCGCTGGCCTTCGGCGTAGAGCGTGTCGAACACCAGCGACGATTTTCCCGACCCGGACACGCCGGTCACCACCACCAGTTCACCGGTGGGAATCGCAAGGGTCAGATTTTTGAGATTGTTCTGGCGCGCGCCGCGTATGACGATGGCGTCGGGAAGGGATTCTGGCTTCAAGGGGGGGTACCGGGGAGTGAGGGGCTATTCTAGCGGTACAGCCGGTCCGCTGTCAGCGCTTGCGCGCGGCCGGACACTGCATTTTGCACGGTGATGGCACAATGCCACGCTGGAGTCCTTAACCCATTGTCACGCACCCGAAAATTATGGATTTTCCGACTATTCCCGCCGGTGCGCGCGAACGCGACGTGAGTCAGCGTTGAAGCGCCGCGCTTTTCTTGCCGGCGCCGCCGGCGCATTGGTCCTGCCGCGCGGCGTCGCCGCCCAGGCGCCGGTTGCGAACGCGACACTCGACCCGCTGCTGTGGGTGATCACCAAGGGCGAGGTGCTGCGGCCCGGACGCGTCAAACTCGAGTTGCCGCTGCTTGCCGAGAACGGCAACGCGGTGGCGATGAAAGTGAGCGTGGACAGCCCGATGAGCGAACGCGACCACGTCAAGGCCATCCACCTTTTTTCCGAGCGCAATCCACAGCGCAACATGGCGGTGTTTTACCTCGGGCCGCGCGCCGGTCGCGCCGAAGTGGTGTCGCGGGTGCGTCTTGCCGGCAGCCAGCGCGTCGTGGCGCTGGCGGAAATGTCCGATGGCAGTTTCTGGTCGGGCAGCGCCGATGTCGAGGTCACGGTGTCGGCCTGCGGCGAAGGCAATTGACGCCCGTGTCTGGACGAAGACCTGAACGAAGACCCGAACGAAGACCTGAACGAAGACCCATGCTATGACCGCACGCATCCAGTTGCCGGCGCAGGCAAAGCGCGGCGAAGTGATCGCCGTGCAGGTGCTGATCCGCCATCCGATGGAAACCGGCTTTCGCTTTGACGCGGCGGGCAAGCCCATCCCGCGCAACTGCATCAACCTGCTGCGCTGCCGCTACAACGGTGTCGAGGTGTTTCGCGCCGACCTGTCCGCCGGCATCGCCGCCAATCCGTATTTGCAGTTCACCACCATCGCCGAGGCGAGCGGTGAAATGCTGTTCGACTGGATAGATGACGAGGGCGTGACGGGTACGGCGCGCGCGGCGCTGGTCGTGACAGCTTAAGCGCCGGCGGCTCCCGGAAAGAATCATCAGGGCATGTGCAACGAAAGCGTGCGTCGAAACCTCAGGTGCATTTTGCTCGATGTGGCGCGAATCAGGCCGTAGGTTCTCGCCAAGCCGTCCACCAGTGCGCTGATCAGGTCTGGATCCGCCTCGCGGTGCAGGCGCTCGATGTGCGCCGCATATTCGTCCGGCAGCGGGGTGATCGCATCGTCCTGCATGCGGCGCCGCACCGCGCGTTCATGGGCATGCGATATGAGCCAGGTGCCGGCGGCGAAAAGAACACCCTTGCCGTTGTTGAATTCCGCCACCCAGGCCGTGCCGGCATAAGAATAAATGGCAATTTCCCTTTGTTCACCCAGTCGCAGCAGCTTGCCTTGTGGTGTGGCCGGTTGTTGGTTGTCCTGATTGCTTGTCATGGCGGCGTCCTTGTCCGTTGGGTTCCAATCGCCGTGTGCAAACGCGGCGCTAACGGGGAGCATTGTGCTCAACGGCGCGGCAGCAGTCTTGAGGCGACAGTCCCGGTTTGTCCGGGAAAACGCCGCCTGCCGGCCGAAAGGTCCGGGACCGTGGTCCCGGACGGGGATTAAGGGGATTTTTTGCCGAAACCGGCATCGCGCGCGAGCACGATCGCCTGTGAGCGGTTTTCCACCTCGAGTTTGGCAAAAATGCTGGTGATGTGGTTGCGCACGGTTTTTTCGCTCAAGGAGAGTTGCGCGGCGACCTGGGCGTTGTCTGACCCCCTGGCGATCCACTCGACGATGTCGCGTTCGCGCGGCGTGAGATTGGGGAAGGCCGCCGCTGCGGCGCGCGCGCCGGGCAGGAAGGCGTTCACCTCATCGAACCAGACCCGCCATGCCGGCTCGCCTTCGAGCAGGACATGGTTGCGGCTGGCTAGCGACACGAAACGGGCGTCGGGTATGAGCCCGGCGAGCAAACGCCCCTCCTCGAAGGGCACGCGCGCGTCACCCGTGGCGTGCAGCACCAGCGTCGGGCAGCTTATCTGTGGTGCAAGCGCGCTGACGTCGATCTGGCCCAGGGTGCGCATGAAGCGTACGGCATTTTCCGGCGAAATTGACACGCGCTCCAGTTCGTTCCACCAGTTGTGCTGCTCGGGTGTCCCGCCGGGGATGAATTGCGTGGTGAAGAATTGCCGGAACGCAGGATTGTCGCGGCCCCAGCCGAGTTCGGCCAGCTTGACCATGGTTTGCGCTTCCTCGATTTGCTGCGGCGTGGGGTTGCGCTGCATCAGTCCGCGCGCATAGCCACCGTGCAAGACGAGATGGCTGACGCGCTCCGGGTGTCTTGCCGCGTAGGCGATCGCGATCGGCGCACCCTGGGACATGCCGAGCAGCGGAAAACGCTCCAGCCCCAACGCGTCGACCACGGTTTCCAGGTCGCTGACCCAGGCCTCGAATGAAATCTCGGATACCTCCCAGTCGGATAAGCCGCAGGCGCGCTGGTCATAGCGGATGAACGTATGGTCGCGCGAGAGCTCGTCCAGCCACTGCCGCCACACCGGGCTCTGCCAGTCGAATTCAAGGTGGTTAAGGAAGTTCGCAACCTTGACGATGGGCGGGCCTTTGCCGGAACTGGCGTAGGCAAGCTTTACACCGTCGGGTGTCTTGCAAAAGCGGATGTGCTGCTTTGTCGCGATCATTGGCGCCGAGTGTGCCACAGCAGCTAGCCTTGCGTGAACCGCCCCGTTGCGAATGTTGACGCAAGGTCGCGCGCCACCGGCAGCGGGTCGCCGGCCAGTTGCGAGGCGAGGTGCTCGGCCAGCAGCGGCGCCCACAGCAGGCCGCGCGCCCCCAGGCCGACGGCGACGTGCACGCCCGGGTGCTGCAACAGTTCACCGTAGAGGGGCATGCGGTCGGGGGTGGTGGCGCGGAAGCCGGCGCGGCCTTGCAACTGCGCCGCGTCCAGTCCGCTTGTGAAGCCGGGCAGCAGCGATTCGGCGCGGAGGAGATTGGCGGCGTGGTCTTCGATGCGCGCCCCGCGCTCCGCATCGTCGATCTGGAAGGTCGCACCGAGAAAAAATCCGCCGTCCGCCAGCGGCGCCACCACGCCGTCGCCGTCCACCGGCACGCGCGGCACCGCGGCCCGACCGGCTGCCGGCACAAAGCTCAACTGGCCGCGCACCGAAATGAGCGGCAGCGCGGCCTCGGGTACCAGGCTGCGCGCATCAAAGGCGGTGGCGATGATGACTTGCGCCGATTCGCTGATCACACCCTGCACCGTTTCGATGCGCCACTGTGTTCCGGCCTTGGCGATGCGCAGGGCATTGGCTGAAAAGGCCCGCCGGATGGGCATCTCCAGCCGATTGAGGTTGGCGTGGCAGAGCGCCGGCGGTGAGGCCCAGGCGGCGGTGGGCATCCACCAGCCGGGGCCGCGCACGGCGCAACCGGCAATGTCGGCGGCTTCGGTGGCATCAACATAGCGCACCCAATCGGCGGGGAGCGCGTGCAGGGCGACGATTTCGGCAAGGCGTTCCGCCTCGACGGCATCACGCGCCAGTTGCAGCACGCCGCTTTGCCGCCAGGGCAGCGCGCATCCTTGGGCGACAAGCGCACTGAAGTGGCGCAGCGCGTAACCCAGCGCCGGCCGTGACAGGCGCGCGTTGACCGCATCCTCCTTGTTGACGATGGGCCGCAGCAGTCCGGCCGGGTTGCCCGAAGCTTCCTGTGCCGCTTGGGCATGGCGCTCGACCAGGGTCACCGACCATCCGCGCGCGGCAAGACGCTCAGCGCAAAACGTGCCGGCAAGGCCGGCGCCGATGACGGTCACGCTGCGCGCGTCTTGCGCCGGCGCCGCGTGCGCCCTTGTGGGTACGGTGTGTCCGGCAAAGCGTCCGGCCAGCATTTGCCGCTTGGTGCCAAAGCCGGGGCGTTTTTCCACAGCGAAGCCGGCGCTGATCAGCGCATTGCGCACAGACCCGGCCACCGTCCAGGTGGCGAGCGTGGCGCCGGGGGCGGCCAGGCGCGCGAGTTCCTGGCAGAGCGCCGGCGACCACAACTGCGGGTTTTTCTCCGGCGAGAAGCCGTCGAGAAAAAATGCGTCGGCGCTTGCCTCCAGTTGCGGCAGCAACTGCAGCGCGTCGCCAAAGAGCAGTGTGAGGGTGACGCGCCCCGAGGCCAGGTGCAGGCGATGAAAGCCGCGCGTCAGCATCGGCCACTGTTGCGCCAGTTCGCCCGACAGCGCCGCCAGCTCCGGCCAGCGCCGGTGGGCGATGGCAAGGTCGCCGGCACTGAAGGGATGTTGTTCGGCCGCGACGTAGTGCAGGCGTTCGGTGGTGTTGCCCGGGCGCACGAACGCCGACCAGGCGGCAAGAAAATTCAGTCCCAGTCCGAAGCCGGTCTCGATGATGGTGAAGCGCGCGTCAGCACCGGCGCCCCAGCGCTGCGGCAGGCCGTTGCCTTCGAGAAAGACATGGCGCGCCTGCGCCAGTCCGCCGCTGGCGCTGTGATAAACGTCATTAAAAGGCGCGCAGAAAAATTCGCCCTGCTCGTTGCAATCGAGGCGGGCCGGCGTGACAGAGACCGGAATTTTCAGGGGTGGCGGCACCGCGCGATAATAACGCGCGGCTACCTGCTCGCGGGGATATAGCGCCTTGCGCGCAGGATTACTGCGCGAACCGCTTTTCGTAGGCTTCGGTGATTTTTTTCACCGTGCCGTCCTTGACCATGGACGCAAGCGCATCGGACAGTTTCTTGACCTCGTCCTTGGAGGTGCGCGGGCTGCATGCCAGATAGAGGTCTTCCTCACGCACGACATAGACCATCTTGATGTCCTTGACCTTGGCCGCCTCGGCGACTTTCCTCGCCGAGTAATAGCCGGTGATCCAGAGGTCAACGTAGTTCGGGTCATCTTTTTTGAGTAGCAGCTTGGGCGGAACCTGCGTGTCATTGCCCGACAGGCGCAGGTTGGTCACGGCCTTGCTCATGAGGAAATCCACTTTGGCATCCGCGGCGACGCCGCCGATCTTGAGCTTGTGCAAGTCGGTGATGTTTTTGACCGGCACGGCGAAATCGCTTTTGCCGAACACCGCCCAGCGGTTGGTGGCGAAGGGGCCCACCCACTGGAACAGCCGCTCGCGGTTTTCCAGGCGGGCGGTGGAGTAGACGCAGGTGTCCTTGTCGGCCTGTGCGGTCAGATAGGCCTTCTCCCAAGCCTGTGACTGGGTCTGCACCGTCACGCCCGCGCGTTTGGCCATTTCAGCGACGATGTCGCTGGACAGGCCTGTCAGCCTGCCCCCTTCGGTGTAGTTGAAGGGGGCGTTTTCCTCGGTGAGCAGGGTCAGGGCGTGCAGCGGTGCCGACGCAAGCAGGCAGGCGCCCAGCAGTAAGGCGGTGCGGACGGGCAGGATGGTCATCACTTCCTCACTTGGTTGGGCACAGGTGCGGTACGGATGTTGGGCGCATTGCCAGCGTCCAACAGGCCGGGACACATAACAGTAGCATAGCCGTCGCCGGCCGTGCGCGGTGCGCGACCTGTGATGGCCCGCGGCACCGTGGATACGGCAGCGGGTCGGTTAGAATGGCGCCTGACCCAGACCTCTGAAACCTATAAAACCGCCATGGCCCAATTCGTTTTCACCATGCGCCGCGTGGGCAAGGTAGTGCCCCCGAAGCGCCAGATTCTTAAAAATATCTCGCTCAATTTTTTTGCCGGCGCGAAGATCGGCGTACTGGGCCTCAACGGCTCGGGCAAATCCAGCCTGCTGCGCATCATGGCCGGCGAGGACACCAATATTGACGGCGAGGTGGTGACCATGCCCAACCTCAATATCGGCTACTTGCAGCAAGAGCCCACGCTCGACCCGGAAAAGACCGTGCGCGAAATTGTCGAGGAGGGCATGGGCGCGGTGTTTGGCGCGAAGAAGCGCCTCGACGAGGTCTATGCCGCTTACGCCGAACCGGACGCTGACTTTGACAAGCTTGCCGCCGAGCAGGCCGAGCTCGAGGGCATCATCGCCGCTTCGGCCGGAGACAATGTCGAGCACCAGCTTGAGATCGCCGCCGATGCGCTGCGCCTGCCGCCCTGGGACGCAAAAATCGGCCCGCTGTCCGGCGGTGAAAAACGCCGCGTCGCGCTGTGCCGCTTGTTGCTCTCCAAGCCCGATTTGCTGCTGCTCGATGAACCGACCAACCACCTTGACGCCGAGTCGGTCGAGTGGCTGGAGCAGTTCCTGCAGAAATTTCCCGGCACCGTTGTCGCCGTGACCCACGACCGTTACTTTCTTGATAATGCGGCGCAGTGGATTCTCGAGCTCGACCGCGGCCACGGCATTCCGTGGGAAGGTAATTACAGTTCCTGGCTGGAGCAAAAAGACAAGCGCCTGGCGCAGGAGGAATCGACCGAGTCGGCGCGGCAAAAAACCATACGCCAGGAACTCGAATGGGTGCGGCAAAACCCCAAGGGTCGCCAGGCCAAGAGCAAGGCGCGCCTGGCGCGATTCGAGGAACTGTCGTCCTACGAGTACCAGAAGCGCAACGAGACGCAGGAGATCTTCATCCCGGTCGCCGATCGCCTCGGTGACTCGGTTATCGAGTTCAAGAACGTGTCAAAGGCCTATGGTGATCGCCTGCTGATCGACGACCTGTCCTTCGTCGTTCCGGCCGGCGCCATTGTCGGCGTGATCGGTCCCAACGGCGCCGGCAAATCGACGCTGTTTCGCATGATCACCGGCCGGGAAAAGCCCGACAGCGGCGAGATCGCCATCGGCTCCACGGTGAAGATGGCCTACGTCGACCAGTCGCGCGATGATCTGGAGGGCGACAAGACGGTGTACGAATACATTTCTGGCGGTGCCGACGTGCTTAACGTCGGCCGTTTCGAAATGCCCTCGCGCGCCTACGCCGGTCGTTTCAACTTCAAGGGCACCGACCAGAGCAAGAAGGTCGGCAACCTCTCTGGCGGCGAACGCGGCCGGCTGCATCTTGCCAAGACGCTCATCGCCGGCGGCAACGTGCTGCTGCTCGACGAACCGTCCAACGACCTTGACGTCGAGACGCTGCGCGCGCTAGAGGACGCGCTGCTCGAATTTGCCGGCAGTGTGCTGGTCATCAGCCACGACCGTTGGTTCCTCGACCGCATCGCCACGCATATCCTTGCGTTTGAGGGCGAGTCCAAAGCAACCTTCTTTAACGGCAACTACCAGGAATACGAGGCCGACAAGATCAAACGTCTCGGTGAAGAGGGTGCCAAGCCCAGGCGTATTCGTTATAAGGCGCTGAAGTAGGCCCTGTGCGGCCTATGGCATAGGCTGAAGAAGCCCGACTGGCGGGCATTTCCAGTCGATTGCCCTGGCGGCATAGTCTCCAGTTTTGTCTCCTCTACCTTGACATAAGAGGGTTAGGGTGAGGGAGAGGGTGAGAGCACCCTAATGTGACTCCGCTTGAGACTCGCGACACCTTGAGTTCTTCTCTGAACCTTTGGCGACATTCTTTTTTAGTTGGGAGGTTTCGCCCCCTGCGGGGGCGAGTCACTTTTCTTGCTTCGCTGTAGAAAAGGTAACCAAAAGAAGGCGACCCGGAGGTGACGGCCCCCGGTTGGGTGTGCTCGTTGTTTTCTAACTGAGGTAGCGGGGGCTCCCCTGCGATGCTCGCCTCCTCGGGCCGGACCCGAACTCGCCCCACGATAAAGCTGTGGGTCTCAGACATGCGGGACCGGACGAAT
>CAMDRY010000074.1 GCA_945906975.1 Bordetella parapertussis
CGATAATCGAGGGCGCGGGCGATGGCCAATGCCGCCGCCCTTGCCTCGGTGGCGAGCGCGGGCGCGATGCGCGCGGGGACGATGGACAGGTCGAGGATGCCCTCGCGGTGGCGGTTCTCGGCCACCGGCCACACCGTCGTTGCGCCATCAGCGTTGCGGGCGAGCACCACCGACAACTCCAGGCGCAGTGCAATGCGCCGCTCCAGCACGCAGGCGGCTCCGCCCATGGCGGCGAAGGCGGCGCGTGCTTCGTCGCGCGTGGCAACGCGCGCCTGGCCCTTACCGTCGTAGCCAAAGCGGCTGCGCTTGAGCACGCCGGGCAGCAGTGCGTCGATATGCCCGCCATCGAGGTCGGAGGTCGCGTTCACCACCGCGTAGGGCGCAGGCGACAGACCAATGCCGGAGACAAAGCTTTTTTCCCGGATGCGATCCTGCGCAATGGCGACGCAGCCCGGCGACGGGCTGACGGTGAGTTGGCGCGCGAGGCGCGCCATTGCGGCGACCGGCGCGTTTTCCGTTTCGATCGTCACGGCGGCACAGGTGCGCGCCATTTCGTCGAGGGCGGCGGGCTCATCGAGGGGGGCGCACAAGTGCCGGTCGGCCGCAGCAGCGGCGACGCCCAGTGGATCCGGGTCGAGCACCATGACGCGATAACCCAGCCGGTGCGCCGCCATCGCGAACATGCGCCCGAGCTGGCCGCCGCCCAGCACGCCCAGCCATGCGCCCGGCGCGATCATGGCAGCGGGGGCAGCGTCATCGCCGCCGCATTGGCGCTTTGCTCGGTGCGCAGTGAGGCCAGCCGGCCGGCGAGGGCGGTATCGTTCAGCGCGAGCATCGCCGCGGCAAACAGGCCGGCATTGGCGGCGCCCGCCTCGCCGATGGCGAAGGTCGCGGTCGGGATGCCGCGCGGCATCTGCACGATGGACAGCAGCGAGTCCATGCCCTTGAGGTGGCGCGAGGGCACGGGCACGCCCAGCACCGGCAGTTGCGTGATCGCGGCGAGCATGCCCGGCAGGTGGGCCGCGCCGCCGGCGCCGGCAATGATGCAGTGCAGGCCGCGCCCGCTGGCCTGCTTCGCGTAATCGAACATCAGTTCGGGCGTGCGGTGCGCCGACACGACGCGCGCTTCGTAGGCAATGCCGAGTTTTTGCAGCGACAGGGCGGCGTGCTGCATTACCTCCCAATCGCTGGAACTGCCCATCACCACAGCTACCTTGATGCCGGAATTCATGCTGCTAGCCTTTCTGCGAAGGCGTGGTAGAGCGGTATGCCGACCACGACGTTGAAGGGGAAAGTGATGCCAAGGGACAGGGTGAGATAGAACGGGGGATTGGCCTCGGGGATGGCCATGCGCACGGCCGGGGGCACGGCAATGTAGGAGGCGCTGGCGCCCAGCACTGCGACCAGCGTGGTGCCGCCGGCGCCAAAGCCCAGCCAGAAGTGGGCAACGGCGAGGCCGCAGGCGGCGCCGACCAGCGGCATCAGGATGCCGAACGCGGCGAGGAAGCAGCCCATGCGGCCGAACTCGCCCATGCGTTGCGCCGCCACCATGCCCAACTCGAGCAGGTAGAGGCATAGCGCACCGAGGAAGATCGTTTCGTAAAAGGGCATCACCGCGGCGAGCGCCTTGGGCGCGGCGAGCGCACCGATGAGCATGCTGCCCAGCAGCAGCACGATGCTGCCGTGGCGCGCCGCGCTCGAGAGCATGGAGCGCATGTTGCCGCCTGGTGCCTGTGGGCTGGCCACGGCGCTGCGCGCCGCCTGCGCCCCGACGCCGAGGGCGAAGAACATCACGGCGGGGGTGAGCAGCTTGGAAAAAGCGGACATGGCGGCGGGCCGGGAACGGGTAGCGGTGAATGTTAGGGAATATTAACAATAGAGTAAAATGATAAATTGATACAACAACGATAGGTTTTTATAGATGATAAAAACGCCCATCCGCGGACTGCCGGCAACCATGCGCCAGTTGCGCGTGTTCGACGCCGTGGCACGCCATTCCGGGTTCAGCCGCGCCGCGGCCGAACTGCACCTCGCCCAGCCGACGGTATCGATGCAGGTCAGGCAGCTCACCGAGGCGGTGGGCATGCCCTTGTTCGAGCAGATCGGCAAGAAAATCCATCTTACTGACGCCGGACGCGCGTTGCAGGCCACCGGCGCCGAGATGTTCGACGCCTGGGCGCGCCTGGAAATGCTGGTGGCCGACCTCAAGGGCCTCAAGCAGGGGCGCCTGCGCATCGCCGCGGTGACCACCGCCAAATATGTCGTGCCGCGCCTGCTCGGGCCGTTCTGCCAGAACAATCCGGGTGTCGAGGTGATGATGGAGGTGGGCAATCGCAGCGCCATCATCGAGCGGCTGCAACGCAACGAGGATGACCTCACCATCATGGGGATGCCGCCGCGCGGTATGGATATGGTCAGCCATCCGTTTGCCGAAAATCCCTTGGTCATCATCGCGCCGCGCGGTCACGCGCTGGCGGGGCGCCGCCGCATCCCGCTGGCCAAACTGGCCGGTCTGCCTTTTTTGATGCGCGAGCAGGGCTCGGGCACGCGGCTCGCCGCGGACCGGTTTTTACGCGAGCGCGGCTTGCGCCTCGATATCAAGATGGAACTGGGGAGCAACGAGGCGATCAAGCAGGCCGTGGCCGGCGGACTGGGCCTGTCCTTTCTTTCCTTGCACGCGCTGGGCCCGGATGCCGCGCCGCGTTCGCTGGTGGCTTTGAATGTGGAAGCTCTTCCCATACGCCGGCACTGGTATATCGTCTATCCGGCCGGCAAGCGCCTTTCTGTTGTCGCGCAGGCGTTTTTCGGCCACCTCAAAGCCGAGGGCAGTCAGATCAAGTTGCCGTCCCTGGCGTGGTTTTCACCCCGCGGTGGCACGGTGCAGCGCGCGTAGCGCCCGGTTTGTCCGCTATGCGGCGATGAAATTTCATGGTGTTGCGACAGGAAGCCGCATCAGTGCCGGTGGCGGCCGATATAATGCGCATA
This sequence comes from Bordetella parapertussis, assembly GCA_945906975.1. Next base: position 2,986 of record CAMDRY010000074.1, read on the forward strand.
CCGTTCACGCAGGAGTCTGAAATTGCAACGCGATTTGATGGCACCTTCTGTCATTGATCCCGGCACCGAGCCTGTGCCGGGTAACATCCCGCCCGACGAGGTTGCGCCGGACGCGCTCGTTGGCATCCGCCGGCTGCAGACCAATCCCAAACGCTGGGCGGGACGCAATTGGACGCGTTTCGTTGCCGCCTTGCACGCTGCCGGGGTGGAGTGCCTGGAACAGGCGCCCGTTGGCGGCACCTTTTGTTCGGATGCGGGCGGTATGGCCTACGGCATGCCCCATGGTGTGGTGATCGCGCGCAGCGCACAGCAGATTGCCGCGTTACTCAAGGCGGCGCAATTGCACGCCGTACCTGTCACGGTGCGCGGCGGCGGTCTTACGACCGAGGGCGAGTCGGTGGCCTTCGGCGGTGTGCTGCTCGACATGACCGGCATGAGCAAAGTGATCGCGGTCGACAAGGCGGCGCTGACGGTGCGCACCCAGGCCGGAATTTTCTGGCACAGCCTGGCCGAGTCCTTGCGCCGTCATGGCATGGACTATCTCTCGGCGCCGCTCAACCTGACCTCGTCGGTGGGTGGCTCCATCAATGTCGGCGGCATCGACGTCAATTCAGCGCGCCTTGGTTGCAGCGCGGATCAGGCGCTGGCGCTGCAGGTGGTCACGCCCATGGGCGACATTGTTGAATGCTCGGATAGCGAGAACATTGCGCTCTTTCAGCGCGTGATACTCGGTTACGGCCAGTTTGGCGTGATCACTGAGGCGACGCTGCGCATCCGCCCCTATACACCGCTCAGGATGCATTACTTTTATTACACGTCGTTGCGCACCGCGATTGAAGATTTGCAGCTGCTCGATCGCAATGACGCGTCCGATTACTCGGGTATTCTTACCATGATGGATACGGTGGTGAATCTGTTAGTGGCATTTGATTCGGACGAGCGTGAGGCGGCCTTCATGGGGAAATGGAAGGCGCAGTTGCGTGGTTACGGCGAGGCGGCCTTTACGCCGCGCATGATCGCCTTTTTCGCGTTGCGACCGTGGCGGCTGCGCGAGGCGCTGTGGCTGAAAAAGCGCAAAAGCCAGCTGTTTCCCGAATTTCGCCGGCCCGAGCATGTGCGTGAGGGCAAGATGTCCGACCGCACCGTGGTGTTCTCGCGCGCGGTTTGGAAATACTGGGGTGGTCGCCAGGTGGTGATTCCTGATCTGGCCACCTCGGAACAAAAATTCATCGAGGCGGTGGAGCGCGGCAACGCCGTGTGCAGGAAATATTTTCGCTATTACACCTTGTACTGCGTCGGTATCAAACTGCGCGAGGATCACAGGCCGCATTACGAAATGAGCTGCATCCCGCCCGATGCCCAAGGCCGCGCCTATGGCTGCGAATTCGAACCTGTGATTGGTGACGACATCATCAGCCGCGACACGCTGCAATCGTTCAAAAACGAGATCTATGACATCGGTGTCGACATCGGCGCCAGTTATTACCGTTTCGGCGGCATGATGAAAGGTTATATCCGGCGGGTGTTCGGTGACGCGGTGGTGGACCGGCACCTGGCGATGAAGCGCGCGGCCGACCCGGCGATGATACTTAACCGCAATGTGATTTTCTGATGATGACTGCGCTGTCGGTTACAACGGATACAAGGGTGACAAGCTTGAGTGGGGGCCGAACAAAAGGTTTTGAGGCCTGCACCGGCTGCAGTTTGTGCCTGCTCGCCTGCCCGGTGTGGCGCGCGACGCACGACATACGCCTTACGCCCCACGGTCGCGCCAAGGCGATGCAGCACGGCGCAGGCGCCGGTGATCTCGCCGCGTCCATTGATTCGTGCACCTTGTGCGGCGCCTGCGAGCCGGCCTGTCCGGAGGATATCGCGCTGGTTGATTTGATTGTCTCGTTGCGCGCGCCATCGCAGCCTGCGGGTATGGCGAGGCAGGCGGCGATGCCGCTGGGCGCGCGCCAGGGCGAAGCGGTGTTGCTGGCTGACGCGGCGCTGGCGGCCAACGCCGGGGTACTGGCACAAACCGTGGCACTGCTGGGCGGCATGGCTGTGGCGACCGACAAGGGCGCAGATATCGCGCTCGCGCTCGAGTCGGGCGCGGCCATAGCGCCCGCGCGTCTGGAGGCATTTTTGTCGCCGCTGCGCGGCGCGCAAGCCCTGGTCGTTGCCGACGGCCTGCTGCTGCGCGCATTGCGCGGCTGGCTGCCGTCCTCGTCCTCTTCCTTTCCCTTAAGGGCGCAAAGCCTGGGGGAGGCCGCGAGCCGCACTGTCGCCGTGCGCGCGGCGCTGGGGCGCGGGGATTTTTATGTCATCGAACCGCGTGCTTATCACGCCGACCGCGAGCGCCTGGTCGGCCATTACGACGAGCTGCGCCACGCCACGGGCTGCGGCATCAACCTTGACATGCAACGGCTGGCCGTTCCGACCACCGCCAACAGCCTGCCGCAACGCGCCGGACGCAACCGCGTCGATGTTTCGGCGCAGGCGCGCTGGATAGTCGAAGGGAAGGCATTTTCCCGTATCGTTGTCGAAGATCTTAATGATGTTGCGGCATTCCGGAGCATTACTGACAAGCCGGTGCTGCACGTCGCGCAGCTCGCGGCCTGAGCGGGCAAGGAAACCCATGCGAATCACAGATGTCATCATCGTCGGGGCGAGCCTCGCGGCTGCGGCCGCGGCCAAGCGCCTCGTTGACGCCGGCCTTGAGACGCTCATACTCGAGCGCCAGGCCTTGCCGCGTCACAAAATATGCAGCGGCATTCTGTCGCCGCGAGGACACCGCTTCCTCATAGAAAATTTCGGCCCGCTGCCGCGTGAAGTGCTACACGAACCGACCTGGTGTCGCGGCGTGACGTTTCACTTTCCCAGCATGGTTTCTCTGAGCATGGATTTTTTCGGCGGTACCACGCCGCACCTGCACCGCAAGTATTCCGACCATTGGGCGATCAAACGCAGCGGCGCGGAGGTGCACGACAAGACCTCGTTTGTCGGGTTGGAGCAGCACGACGGTCATGTCATCGTCACGGCGCGCAAGGATGGCGAGGATGTGGTGTACCGCGCGCGCCACATCATTGGCGCAGACGGCCCCAGTTCGCCGGTCATACGCGCGCTGTATCCCGACTACCCGAAGCAGATCCCGTGGTTTTTTGTCGGCCAGAAGTTCCACAACATCATCGCGTGCCCGCTCGATCACGAGTATTTTCATTTCTGGTTCAATCCTGAGCTCGGGCATTACACTTGGAGCCACGCGCGCGACGGCCAGCAGATTGTCGGCGTGGGCTTCAAGGCCGGCGATAATTTCGACGCGAAACACAAAAACGTCGTGCGCTACTTCGAGGAAAAGCACGGCGTCAAACTCGACCCCCACTCCACGCATGAGGGCTGCGCCGAGAACTTCGGGCCTTCGCTTATCAACCGCTACGTTTTTGGCAAAGGCAATGTGCTGGTCACCGGCCAGGCGGCGGGTTTTTTGAACATGATCGGCGAGGGCATGAGTTGCGCCCTGCATTCGGGGGCGATAGCCGGGGAGGCCATTGTCGAGGCGCGCCTGCGTAACCGGCCGGTGCAGGAGATGTACCGGAAAATGATCGCATCAGAGGTCAGGCGCACCACCGACCAGTGGAATCCGCTGAAAATTGCGTTTGACCGGCCGCACGAGGCCGACTTTCCGGCGGCGCTGATGAAGCTGTCCTGGCGCGAGCGCGGCCTGGTGATGCGCGACATGTGGCGTTTCATCGTGCTGTACAAGGAATTCAAGTGGGGCCGGCAAATTTTTCAGTCTGCCATGAGCCGCATCGGCGCCGCCGGTTACCCGGCCGGACGATGGGGCTGAGCCTGCCGGTATCGCGCAGTGCTTGCGCCCGGGACTAGGCTGGCAGCAGGCTCAGCGGACTGCTTGCGAATAAGCCAGATGCGGGCGCGTTGAGGCTGGGTTGCACCGGGGGTATGGCGCGCAGATGCCCGATTGGCGCGGCTTTCGGGGTGGTGGTTGGTTTGCGCTATGCCCTTTCAGGTAATTGCGGGTGGCCGCGGAATCGCCCATACTGCGGCGACAAATAACTCAAAAGGGGATGGACTGTGGCGACCGTTGAGCTGACCAAGGAAAACTTCGAGCAAGTCGTTGCCGGGAACGACATGGTGGTGGTCGATTTTTGGGCGCCCTGGTGCGGTCCGTGCCGGGCCTTCGCGCCGACTTACGAGGCCGAGTCCGAGAAGCACGCCGATGTGGTGTTCGCCAAGCTCAACACCGAAGTCGAGCAGGAGGTCGCCGCCGCCTTCAACATCCGCTCCATTCCGACCTTGATGATCTTCCGGGAAAAGGTGGTGTTGTTTTCGGAGGCCGGTGCATTGCCGGCATCGGCGCTCGAGCAGGTGCTGGCGCAGGCCAAGACCATAGACATGGCCAAGGTTCATCTGGAAATTGCACAGCAGGGCCCGCAGGCCGCGAACTAGCACCACATGCCCGTCGTCGCATGCCAAACTCGCCGGTGATCGCCCCGCAGCAGCAGGTCAGTACGTTGAAGCGCAGCGAGGACCTGCTGACACCTTCTGGCGCCGCGTCCTCTGCTATCGCCGAACGCATAGACGCCGAACGCGTCCGTATGCTTTATTCGGTGGCGCCGTTCAATATTCTCATTCATGTACTCGCCTCCTCGCTGCTCGCCTATGCGATATGGGGGACGGTGGACGGGTCGCTTCTCGCCGGCTGGTATGCGGTGATGCTGCTGGTGTGTGCCGGCTGCTGGGCGTTGCAACATGGCTACCGCGACACGGACAAGCTCCCGGGGCAGGCGCGGGTCTGGGAGCTCCGTTTCGTCGCCGCGGCTTTTGTCACTGCGCTGGTCTGGTCGGCGCTGGTAGTGTTTCTTTTTCCCGCGCACAGCGTGCCCCACCAGATATTGATTGTTCTTGTCATTTGCAGCCTTGCTTTTGGCAGCGCCGGCGCGGTGCAGGCGAGCATGATCACCTTTGTCGCCTTTGTGGCGACGACGCTGTTGGTCTTGTTTTTGCGGCTTATGCTGAATGGACGGGAGCTCGATATGTATGCCGGGCTCCTGCTTGCTGCGAGTTTTCCAGTCTGGGCCGGCATGTTTTTTCGTTTGCACAAAACGATGCAGCAGTCACTGCTGGTCCGCTTCGAAAAAGAGTCTCTCGTGGAAGAGTTGCAGCGTATCGAGTCGCAGATGAAGCAGGCCCTGCGCGAAGAGGCTGTCATCCTGGACACCGCGCTTGTGGGCATCGTATTCATCCAGCAGCGGCGCATTTTGCGCTGCAACCGGGGTATGGAGGAGTTGTTCGGATTTGGTCCCGGCGAGCTCGCCGCGTGCTCGACGCGGGTGCTGTACGGGTCAGACCAGATCTGGCATGAGGCGCTCAGGCGCATCGAGGCCAACCTGCTCAGGGACGGGCTGCATGATGAGGAAATGGCGTTTTCCCGCCGTGACGGTGCCCCGATCTGGTGCCGCTACGCCGGCCGCGCCCTGGAGCCGGGCGATATGTCGCGCGGTGCGGTGTGGATTTTTTCTGATGTGACCAAGCGGCGGCAGGCGGAACAGGGGCTGTCGCGCGCCAACGCCATTCTCATTGACGCGATCGAGGGCATTCCCGATGCGTTCGCAATTTTCGACCGCGAGGACCGGCTGGTGCAGTGCAATCTGCGCTATCTGGAGGGCGTCGGGCTGGGTGTCAGCCGTGCTGAGGCGAGGGGCATGTCTTTTGAGCAGTTGGTGCGTAACGCCATTTCGCGCGGTGAACCGATTCCGCCCGAGTATGGTGGCAATGTCGAGGCCTGGGTGGTCGAGCGTGTTCGCCGCCATCGCCAGCCTGACGGGGATTTTGTACAGGAGTTTGTGGACGGGCGATGGATACATGCGCGCGACCGGCGTACCGCCGAGGGTGGGATAGTGTCGGTGCGCACCGACATCACCGAGTCGCGGCGCAACCAGGCGCGCGCGGAATTTCTGGCCAACCACGACCCGCTTACCGCGTTGCCCAACCGCCGCCTGCTGGAGGACCGTCTGCGACAGGCGCTGATCCAGGCAAGGCGTAAGCAGAACATGGTGGCCTTGATGATGGTTGATCTTGACCGCTTCAAGACCATCAATGACAGCTTCGGTCACCGCTTTGGCGATGCGGTGCTGCTCGAGGCGGCGCGCCGGTTGTGCGCCTGTGTGCGCGAAGTCGACACCGTGTCACGCATGGGCGGGGACGAATTTGTCATCTTGTTATCCGAATTGCGCCAGGCGCAGGATGCCGCGTTGGTGGCGCAGAAAATACTGGATGCCATGTCGAGGCCTGTCGAGGTGGAGGGCGAAGTGCTGCACATAGCCTGCAGCATAGGCATTGCCGGGCAGCATGCCAACGGCGATGACCCCCAGGCGCTGCTCAAAGCCGCCGACATCGCGATGTACGCTGCCAAGGAGAGCGGGCGCAATGCTTATAAATTTGCGGCTGCGCCGGCCGCAGCCGTTGCAGGTGGCCGGGTTGAACGAAATTGAAGGTGTCCGGCCCATGAGTTTTTTTCGCAGTTTTGGCCCCCGTCGCTACCTGAGCAAGCTGCTTGCGTGGGGCTGCCTGCTGTGCGCCGTGCTGCCGGCGGCGGCGGGTGCGGCGCCGTTTGTTCCTGTCGATGACGCGCAGGTGCTCGAGCGTCTGCCCGTTCGCGCCGGCGATCCGGTGGCGCGGGAATTGCGCGCCTTGCGCGCGGTGCTTGCCGGTGACCCGAACAGCCAGTCCGCGGCGCTTGATCTGGCGTGGCGCTATTTCGAACTGGCCATGTCCGAGGGCGACCCGCGCTATATCGGCTACGCCGAGGCGGCGCTGCGGCCCTGGTGGACGCTGCCTGCGCCGCCTGCGCCGGTGTTGACGTTGCGCGGCGTGCTGCGCCAGTACAAGCACGAGTTCGCGCCGGCGCTGGCCGATCTGGGCGCTGCCACTGCCATCGACCCCTCCGATGTGAACGCCTGGTCCTGGCGCGCGGCCATTCACCTGGTGCAGGCCGATTACGCCGCTTCACGCACCGATTGCGAGGGTCTGCGCCCGCACGCGTCCGCGCTGCGCCTTGCCGGATGCTTCGCTTCGGTGGATGGCGCGAGCGGCCGCGCAAGCGAGGCCTATCGCATGCTGTCGGCGGCGCTGGCTGCCGAAAAAGATGCTTCGCCCGCGACCCGTTTGTGGATGCACACCCGGCTGGCGGAATTTTCGCTGCGCCTGGGCGAGCGCGCCCAGGCCGAGCGCCATTTCAAGCTGGCGCTGGCGCAGGGCGTGACCGACCAGTTCATCCTGGCCGAGTACGCCGACGTCCTGCTCGACGCCGGCCGCAACGCCGAGGTGCTGGCCATGCTCAAGGGCTGGGCGCGTTCCGATGTACTGCTGCTGCGTCTCGCGCTGGCCGCCAAGGCCGTCGGGGCGGGCGAACTCGCGGCCCATGCCGAAGCGATGCAGGCGCGCTTTGAGGCGGCGGCACTGCGCGGCGA
>CAMDRY010000075.1 GCA_945906975.1 Bordetella parapertussis
TCGCACGGTGCAGGAGTTGCTCGGCCACGCCAGTGTAGAGACGACGATGATTTACACCCACGTCATGAACAAGGGCGGGCGCGGCGTGGTGAGCCCGGCGGACCGGATTGCCCAGCCGCAAGCTGCTTATTCAGCGGGGTGATCTGCTGGAAACCCGCGCCAGATAAGGGTTTCCAGCCGATTAGGGGGCTAGGCGACGCTCTGCAACTTGTTGGCAAGATCGCGTCCCGAGGTTGCCGGTGGAAGGGGTTTGCCCTCCTTGTGGTAAATCGCAATGGCTTCTTCGACGATGTGGCACAGTTCGGCAAAAACGGCTTTCTCGTCCGCGCCGTGGCAGCCGGCATGAATCAGCCCGGGGGAGCTGCCGACGTAGCAACGGTCTTCCTGTGACCACTCGACAATCTTTGCGTATCTGGTGCTGTCTTTCATGCTGTGCTACCCGCAGGTTCAGACGGCAGCGAGGACTGCCTTGCGAATCGTTTGTGGCAGCTCTATCTCGGAAAAGTAGGCTGCGGGGTACAGATAGTCCTCTCCGGATTCATCGTTGACACGAAGCTGCTTGTACTGCGCGGCGTCGGCATCAGCAAGTATCTGGTAAATCTTCCTCGTTTCCAGGGAAACTTCGTAGCCGGTGTTTTTCAGGCAAACGACAAATTTCTTGGCCGATGTTTTCATGTTGGCTTATCCAATATACCGTTTGATTCTGAACTCTTTCTTGCCGATCCCGTGCGCCTCGTACCAGTGTACCTCCGCCAGCCTCACGCGGGCGACGCCTTTGCGCTTTCGCCAGTTGCCCCGGCCTTAGTGCTTGCGCAACCGTGTCAGTTCCCGGATGGCAGAACCGGCGGCGAAGGTTTCGGCGTGGGCTATTTCTCCGAGGATTTCGAATTGCATCAGGCGGCACTCTCAATATGCAGTGGCTCTGGCAAAGCGGTTTCTCTGCCCCGCAAGTCTGGCCTCACGACCCAAAGCTGCAAACCAGGGGCGGTACAGTCAGCGGCTAGCGATAACGCCTGAACTGCCCCACCACCACGCCGAAAATCTCCAGGTCTTCTTTTGGCCGGATCACCGGGTAGGCCTTGTTCTCGGGAATCAGCACCATGCGCCCTTTTTCACGGCCGAGGCGCTTGAGGGTGAACTCACCCTCGACGATGGCGACGACGAGGTCGTTGACGTTGGCGGTGGCGCGCTTTTCCACCACCACGATGTCGCCGTCGTGGATGCCGGCGTTGATCATGGAGTCGCCCTTGACGGTGATCAGCGTGGTCTTGGACGGGTGATAGACGAGGTAGTCGTCGATGGACACCGAATCGGGGCGTGAGTCGAAGGCCGGGTGCGGCATGCCCGCGTGCACACTCTCTTCAAGGCTGCGCTCAAAAAAGCGCTTGCCCGGTTTGAGCCTGCGGTCGGGCGTGCTCTCAACGAGACGCTCGGCCTTGAGGCGCAGCACCAGTTCGGCCACGGAAGCCTTGGAGGACAGGCCCACCAGCTCGCCCAGCGTCGCGTAGGAAGGCATCACGCGGTGCTTGGCGTAGTAGTCCTGAAGTTTTAAAAGATATTGATTATCGTCAGCCATGGGGGTACATTACCGAACGTTCGTTCGGCTGTCAAGGCTTGCCAGATTTTATGTATTACCACGGCCCCGGCAGCAAAAATTCGTTGGCAGGAACAGTCAACCCGGAAGACGGCCGTACCGTTTATGCGAGAATGGAGACAAACATGCTGACATTGCTGAAAGACAAAAAAGGACACATCCCCATGGACGAAAACAAATCAAAAGCCCTCGCTGCCGCGCTGGCGCAAATCGAAAAACAATTTGGCAAGGGCTCCATCATGCGCATGGATTCCGAGGTGGTGCCCGACATCGCCGTGGTGTCCACCGGTTCGCTCGGCCTTGACATCGCGCTTGGCGTGGGCGGCCTGCCGCGCGGCCGCGTGGTCGAGATCTACGGCCCCGAATCATCGGGCAAGACCACGCTCACGCTGCAGGTGATCGCCGAAATGCAAAAGATGGGCGGCACCGCAGCCTTCATCGACGCCGAGAACGCGCTCGATGCGCAGTACGCCGGCAAGCTGGGTGTCAAGGTCGACGACCTCTTGATCTCGCAACCGGACAACGGCGAGCAGGCGCTTGAGATCGCCGACATGCTGGTGCGCTCCGGTTCCATCGACGTCATCGTCATCGACTCGGTCGCGGCGCTCACGCCCAAGGCCGAGATCGAGGGCGAGATGGGCGAGCCGCAAATGGGCTTGCAAGCCAGGCTGATGAGCCAGGCCTTGCGCAAGCTCACCGCCAACATCAAGCGCACCAACACGCTGGTGATTTTTATCAACCAGATCCGCATGAAAATCGGCGTCATGTTCGGCAGCCCCGAAACCACCACCGGCGGCAACGCGCTCAAGTTCTACGCCTCGGTGCGCCTCGACATCCGCCGCATCGGCGCGATCAAGAAAAACGACGAAGTGGTCGGTTCCGAGACGCGCGTCAAGGTGGTCAAGAACAAGGTGGCCTCGCCCTTTCGCGAAGCGATCTTTGACATCCTCTACGGCAAGGGTATTTCGCGCGAAGGCGAAATCCTCGAACTGGGCGTGTTGCACGGCATCGTCGAGAAATCGGGCGCCTGGTACAACTACAAGAAGGACCGCATCGGCCAGGGCAAGGATAACTCGCGCGACTTTTTGATCGAGCACCCCGAAATGGCGCAGGAAATCGAGGCACTGATCCGCGCGAAGGTCGGCGTCAACAACCCGGCTGCCTTGGCTGCGGCAGAGGCTGCGGCGGCTTAGGGGCCAAAGCGCGGGGCGGGGACACGTGAATAAATCCCGTCATTCCGGGTCCGCGAAGCGGTACCCAGACTCCATGGGCTCGACCTTTGTTGCAGCCCATGGATTCCCGCTGGTGCGGGAATGACGGGATTTTTGTTCCCGTAGTCGCCTGAACCGTCTTAGCCGTCTTAATTGTCTTACGCGTCTTAATCGCCCGTGCAACAACCCTCACTGCGCGTCCGCGCGATGCAATTGCTTGTGCGCAGGGAGCATTCCCGGCAGGAGTTGGCGCAAAAACTCGCCAAGCACGCCGAAACAGCCGAAGAAATCGAGATTGTTCTCGATGAGCTCGCCAAACGCGGCATGTTGTCCGATGCGCGTTTTGCCGAGATGCGCACCCACATCCTTGCAAAAAAATTCGGCGCTTCGCGCATTGCGCAAGACCTGCGCGCGCGCGGTGTCAGCGACGAGCTTGCCGACAAGGCGGTCGATGGCACGCGCGCGAGCGAAGTCGAGCGCGCGCGCATTGCCTGGGCCAAGCGCTTTCGCGCGCCGCCCGCCAACGCACTAGAGAAGGCCAAACAGATGCGCTTTTTGCAGGGCCGCGGGTTTTCGTTTGACACCATACGTGCGGTGGTGCCGGCCAAATTCAGCGCGGCCGGGGACGGTGATGACGATGCGGGGGCGGGCGAATAATGATCTTGCTTAACGCTTTTTTTCAGCAAAAAAACCAGATTGCCACTTTAGCGGCGAAGCACCGCTTGCCGTCCATGGCCGCAGATCAGATGTATGCGCAAGCGGGCTGCCTGATGCGCTACGGCAGCGGCTTCGTCCACAGCTTTCAGCGCGTGGCAGCCTATGTCGATAAGATTTTCAGGGGTGTGAAGCCGGGAGACCTGCCGGTCGAGCAGCCTACGAAATTCGATCTGGTCATCAATTCCATACATCGTGTTCCCGTCGCCTTCCGGGGTCAGACAACACCTCGTAAGCCTTATTGATGATCTTGACGCGATGCTCGGCCAGAGTACGATTGGGGAATTTATCCGGATGAAAGTGTTGCACCAAGATGCGATAGGCGGCCCGTATCACGGTGTTCGGTACCTTACGCGCCAGCTTCAGATTATCGTAATGGCTGACCGGTTTTCGGTTGGGCATTGCAACTACCTCGTCACGCTCGCAGGCACGAGCACTGACGCTTCAGCCCTGCGCGACACAAATTGATCCACAGCTTTGGAGTGGGTCAAGCTGCGTACCGCAACAGTTGTTCGGCGACCGGAAGGGCTTCGCGTCGAAACCACAAACCGAATTCATATTCCGATCCGAACTTGTAATCGCGCCCCTCAAATTCTGCACGGAATGGCTTGTCTGTAGTCATGCGAGCGTGGGGTTGTCCGCACGGCTCATAGGAGACGCTGCCGCCAAGTTCCTTGAGCAGTTGCACGCACACACTGATATCAACAGTGCACACCCTCGCCCTCACCCTGACAACCAGCGTGGATATCCTGTCCATGTCCGCAGCCAGATGCCGCAAGTCAAAATCGCGCGCAATCTTGCCGATAATGCGGCTAGGGTCGCTGTTTAACCCCAATATGCGCATCATATTATTGAGCGCCAATGCCTCCTCGCGGCACCCTAGCAGCACGAGTTTCCTCGCGAACGCCATGGTTTTGGGGTGATCACCAAAATAGGTGCGGAGAAAATCGTTTTCGAGCAAGGCGGCGATTGAGTGGCGCCCCTCGAATTGTTTCGCTTCAAGCAGGTAGGCTCGATAGGTATTCGAAAGCTTCCACGAGAACCGCGCCAGCCTCTGCTCGATCTCTGCCAAGTCCGGGTAGACATTGACCGCAATGCGCCAGTCCTTCGCCAGTGGATCGTCCCCCGGCGGCGCCTGCTCCTCCATTCCGCAAAGATTACTGTTGCATGCGGTGCTTTTGTCATGGCGCAACTGATCGTAGCGCATGCGAGCCTCCGCGTCAGACAGTACGGCATATGCTTGATTCAATTCCGCCATATAGGCGTTGTCTTTTTTCGTTGCGTTACCGGAGCGATCCGGATGATAGCGCTGCGCCAAAGCACGGTAAGCGGCCTTGATGACTATATGCTCCGCATCCGGCAAGACGCCGAGGATGGCGTAGTAATCGCTATCGGTATTCATCCGCATACACCCGCGTAATCGCCCGAGGACGACTGCCCCGCAATCAGGCGGCCGACGACAGCCATTCCTTTCCGTTCACGAAAACATTCATCGAAGCACCGTTAATTCTGAGTGCCACATGCGTCCCCGCGTTGGCCTCGCCGCCTGTCGAGCCATAAGCGGCGGCGACCCGTTCGCTGCCGGCGCTATGGCCTGCAAGGTGGATCGGCGTTAGCTCGGATGACGGCGTCGGTGCCGGTGCTTCAAAACGCCCGGAATACGCGGCGGCGACCGCGTTCATTTGTGCGATTTGGCGAGTGTCCTGCTGTGCTCTGTTGAGGGCATCCCCCTGCTGTATGGCCGCAAGATGATTGCTCAGTGTGGCGACATCCTGAATGCGACTCACCAAGGCCGGCTGACTGCTGATCACAGTCGCGACATTTTTGGCGGCCGGCCCTTCGCCTTGTACGCGGATGTGCCCGCTGCCGGCATCAATCTCGATGCCGATACCTGTGCTGGTATCGATGGCGGCCTGTCGCAAAGAGCGGTTCAAGTCCAGCGCGAGGGTGGTGGATAAGTTACGCAGATGCTCTGCCGTTGTCGGTCCCAATGCCGACAGGCGTGACATCTGCAGGCCATGCATCGATAGCTTGACGGTATCTTTTTGCCTCGCCGAGCCGGCTGAGGCGCCATAGTGGTCGGAACCATCTGCGCGTGGCAGTCGGGCTGCGGTTTGTGACGCAAAAGACGGTTGGATTGAACTAAGACTCATACCGCAGCGTCGCCCAGGCAACATCCTTCGAAAGGATCAATAAACACCATCACGCGATGGACCTTCACGCTACTGCGATTATGGGAAAGAGCAGCCTGCGTCAAACCGGCAAATAGCGGTCAAATTCCAGCGGTAATAAAGAGGTGGCCCCGGAATTTGGATAAGAGGAATTTCGGTTTCAATGATGCACAACGGGTAGCGGCGCGTTGCTACTTACGTTGATAAGATTCGCAAAGGCGGGGCACCCGCCGGCCAGCCCGTCGTGCAGCCAACAAGGTTTAAATTGATTATTAATCGTAAGACTGCCAAAACGCCCGGCATCAAGGCCCTGCAAACACGCCTCGTGTTGGCAGATGCGGTGATCGAATACGTGCGCGACGGGCCGCTTTTTCAGGAATTTCGAGCCGCGATCATCGGGCTCTTCCCGGCCAATGCCAGACGGTCACCGTTACATTTGAATACTCGATTGATCGACACGCGGCAAGGCCGAGAACGCGCGCTGGGCGCCGGTGATCAAGGCAACGGGCGCGCAGGTCGACTGAGCGGGTTCATCGGGCATGGGCTGACCGGGCATAGGCTGATCGGGCATAGGCTGAAAAGGCGCGCCCCGTGCGGGTTTTCAGCCGGTTGCCTGCGTCGCGGCAGTCTTTCTTCGCCGACGCGTACCGGTGCCGCGTTTTATTTCGCCGCGCCGGTGCCTTCGGCGATTTTTGCCGCACGAACCAGTTCACGGTAGCGCAGGTTGTCCGCGCGAATCGAATCGCCAAAGGCTTCGGCTGTGCCACCGGCCACATCCATGCCCTGCGCGGCCATTTGCGCACGCACCTCGGGACGGGCAAGGGCGGCATTGATTGCGCGGTTGAGCGCGTCGATCATCGGTTTGGGTGTGCCCGAAGGCGCGAGAATGCCCTGCCAGGTGTCCATTTGCACGTCCGTGACGCCGGCCTCGGCGAAAGTGGGCACCTCCGGTCTCAAGGCCGCGCGCCGGCTGCCGACGGTGGCCAGAACCCGCAGCCGTCCGTCCTTGAGCTGTCCGCTCACCGCCGGCAGTCCGGTGATCACCAGTTGAATGCGCCCGCCAAGCAGGTCTGGCACACCCTGCGCCATGCCTTTGTAGGGGATGTGCACGAGGTCGAGTTTTTCGCGCTGCAGCAGCATCAACATCGCAAGGTTATGCGGTGAGCCGTTGCCGGCCGAGCCGTAGGTGTATTTGCCCGGACTGGTGCGCAGGGCGGCTACCACCTCGGCCAGTGAGCCTGCGGGCAGCGCGTCGGGGTTGGTGACAAGAAAAAACGGCAGGTTGTTGGTGCGCACCACCGGCGCGAAGTCGCGCACGAAGTCAAATGGCTGCGGTTGGCCCAGCGCTGCGGCGATCACAAATTGGTCGGGCGCAACCAGCAGGGTGCGTCCGTCGCGTGGCGCATTGAGCACGGCCATTGCGCCAATCGCGCCATCCGCCCCGGGCTTGTTCTCGACCACGACATTGCCGAAGGTTTCCTTGAGGTGGGGCGCGAGTATGCGCGCGAGCACGTCATTGGCGGCACCGGCGGTAAAGGGCACCACCAGGGTGAGCGGGCGGCGCGATGCCTCCGACTGGGCCTGCGCCGACGCGGAGGCGAGCGCCGCCAGTACGCAGGTGAAGATCCCGGGCAGCAAGCTGCGGAAAATTTTCATGTTTTTTTACTCGTTTGGATTGCAGTGAGAGGGGGAAAGCCAGAATGACAAGAAAGCCTGGACCCCGGATCCGATGACATGGCCGATAAGGCAACAGCTTAGACACAGCTTACACACTGTAGTGTCAGGTCAGTAGTGTTCCACCGCGCCACGCATTGCGCGAAGCGGCAATTCGGGTGAAAATCCCGTTCTCTCAAACACTTGAGCCATTTCAGCCGATCGCCAAAGCTGGTCCGGCCGCACACCGCCATGAACTCCGCCGAAATCCGCGACAAATTCCTGAAGTACTTCGAATCCAAGGGCCACAGCATTGTGGCCTCGAGCTCACTCGTTCCGGGCAACGACCCGACGCTGCTGTTCGTCAACTCGGGCATGGTGCAATTCAAGGACGTGTTCGTCGGCAAGGAATCGCGTCCCTATTCCCGCGCCACCAGCTCGCAGCGCAGCGTGCGCGCCGGCGGCAAGCACAACGACCTGGAGAACGTCGGCTATACCGCGCGCCATCACACGTTTTTCGAAATGCTCGGCAATTTCTCTTTTGGCGATTACTTCAAGGAAGACGCCATCAAGTACGCCTGGGAGCTGCTCACCGGGGTCTACGGCCTGCCCAAGGACAAGCTCTGGGTCACCGTGTACCAGGAGGATGACGAGGCCTACGATATCTGGGCCAAGGAAGTGGGCGTGCCGGCCGAGCGCATCGTGCGCATTGGTGACAACAAGGGCGCCAAGTACGCATCGGATAACTTTTGGCAAATGGCCGACACCGGCCCCTGCGGCCCCTGCACGGAAATCTTTTTTGACCACGGTCCGGATGTCGCCGGCGGCCCCCCCGGCTCGCCCGATGCCGAGGGCGACCGTTACATCGAAATCTGGAATTTGGTGTTCATGCAGTTTGACCGCCAGGCCAACGGCGACATGCCGCGCCTCCCGAAGCCCTGTGTCGACACCGGCATGGGGCTGGAGCGCATCGCCGCAGTACTGCAGCACGTGCATTCGAATTATGAAATCGACTTGTTCCAGCACCTGATCAAGGCCGCCGCGCGCGAGACGCAGATCAAAGACCTTGCCAACAATTCGCTCAAAGTCATTGCCGACCATATTCGCGCCTGTTCCTTCCTGATTGTCGACGGCGTGATTCCGGGCAGCGAGGGCCGCGGCTACGTGTTGCGTCGTATCGTGCGCCGTGCCATACGCCACGGCTACAAACTAGGGCAAAAGACGCCGTTTTTCCACAAGCTGGTGGCCGACCTCAGCGCCGAGATGGGCAGCGCCTATCCGGAATTGCGCAGCAATGTCGTGCGCGTGACCGAGGTGCTGCGCCTGGAGGAAGAGCGCTTTTACGAGACCATCGCCCACGGTATGGAAATTCTTGATACCTCGCTGGCGGTGCTGGCCAAGTCGGGCAGCAAGACCTTTGACGGCGACACGGCGTTCAAGCTGCACGACACCTACGGTTTTCCGCTCGACCTGACCGCCGATGTCTGTCGCGAGCGCGGCATTACCGTTGATGAGGCGGCCTTCGACAAGGCCATGGCGCACCAGCGCGAGCAGGCGCGCGCCGCGGGCAAGTTCAAGATGGCGGCGGGGCTCGAGTACAGCGGCGCGAAAACGCAATTTCGCGGCTACGATGAACTGGCGCTAGAGGGCGGTTACATCACCGGACTGTATGTCGATGGCGTCGCGGTGAAAGAAGCCAAGGCCGGGCCGGATGTCGTGGTGGTGCTCGACCGCACGCCGTTTTATGCGGAGTCGGGCGGACAGGTTGGCGACCAGGGTGTCATCAGTGCCGGGGGCGCGCGCTTTGTTGTTGCTGACACGCAAAAAATCATGGCGGATGTGTTCGGCCACCATGGGCAGATCGAGACCGGCGTGCTCAGGGTCGGGGACGCGGTTGCCGCCGCGGTCGACAGCGCGCAGCGCGCGCGTACCGTGCGCAACCACTCGGCCACCCACCTGATGCACAAGGCCTTGCGCCAGGTGCTGGGCGATCATGTGCAGCAAAAGGGCTCGCTGGTGGATGGCGACAAGACGCGTTTCGACTTTGCCCATAACGCGCCGATGAACGATGAGCAGATGCGCAGGGTCGAGGCCATCGTCAATGCCGAAATCACCGCCAACGCGGCAACGCGGGCGCAGGTGATGCCGATCGAGCAGGCGCAAAAATCCGGTGCCATGATGTTGTTCGGTGAAAAATACGGCGACGAAGTGCGCGTGCTCGATATCGGCAGCTCGCGCGAATTTTGCGGCGGCACCCACGTCACGCGCACCGGCGACATTGGTTTTTTCAAGATCGTTGCCGAGGGTGGCGTGGCCGCCGGGGTGCGGCGCGTCGAGGCGGTGACCGGCGCCAATGCGCTCGCTTATGTGCAACAACTGAACGCCAGCCTCAACGAAGCGGCCGATGCCCTGAAGGTGCAACCGCAGGAACTGACCGTGCGCATCCTGCAGGTGCAGGACCAGGTCAAATCGCTGGAAAAGGAATTGGCCAAACTCAAATCAAAAGTCGCCTCCAGCCAGGGTGACGATCTTGCCGGGCAGGCGGTGGACGTCAAGGGCGTCAAACTGCTGGTGGCCGCGCTCGAGGGCGCCGATGGCAAGACCTTGCGCGAAACCATGGATAAGCTGAAGGACAAACTCAAGTCGGCGGTCATCCTGCTTGGCGCCGCCGAGGGCGCCAAGGTCAGCCTGATCGCCGGTGTCACGGCCGACCTCACCGGCAAAATCAAGGCCGGTGAGTTGGTCAACTTTGTCGCGCAACAAGTGGGCGGCAAGGGCGGCGGGCGTCCGGACATGGCGCAGGCGGGTGGCACCGAGCCGGCTAAATTGGCGGCGGCCCTCGCTTCGGTGCCGGCCTGGGTAAGTGAGCGGGCATGAACGCCGCCGGTACAAACCGCCGGTTTAAAACCCGCAGTCAAAAACCTCCGGTCAAAAAACAAAGAGGTCCAACATGAGTCGACGCGGTTTGGTTGTGGCGGCAAACGCGCTGCTGTGTTCGCTGGCCGGTTTTGCGCTTACCGCGCAAGCCGATGAAATCCGCGTGCTCTCGGGCGGCGCGGCC
>CAMDRY010000076.1 GCA_945906975.1 Bordetella parapertussis
GTCGCGCTCGCAATGACCGCTGGCAGCGATTGTTATGTCTTCACCCGCCCCAGCAGCAGGTATTCCATCAGCGCCTTTTGCGCATGCAGGCGGTTTTCCGCCTCCTCCCAGACCACGCTGTTCGGGCCGTCAATGACTTCGGCCGTGACGTCCTCGCCGCGGTGCGCGGGCAGGCAGTGCATGAACAGCGCGTCTTCTTTTGCCGCCTTCATCATGTC
Source organism: Bordetella parapertussis (assembly GCA_945906975.1). The sequence goes on from CAMDRY010000076.1 coordinate 219, forward strand.
GGCGTCGACCTGCCAGTCCTCGAAGTCGCGCTTGCGCTCTTCGTTCTCGGCCTCAAAGCCCATGCTGGTCCAGACATCGGTGGTGACAAGATCGGCTCCCTTCGCCGCTTCCATGGGATCGGCGAATTCCTCGTAGTGGTCATTGCCGTAGAGGTTGGCACGCTCCGCTTCAACTTCGTAGCCAGGAGGCGTGGAGACGTGCACGTTGAAGCCGAACACCTCCGCCGCCTGCAGCCAGGTGTTGCAGACGTTGTTCGAGTCGCCGATCCAGGCCACCGTCTTGCCGCGGATGGAGCCGCGATGTTCGATATAGGTGTAGATGTCGGCAAGGATCTGGCAAGGGTGGTATTCGTTGGTGAGGCCGTTGATCACCGGTACGCGCGAATGGCTGGCGAAACGCTCGATGATGTCCTGTTCAAAGGTGCGGATCATCACCAGGTCGGACATGCGCGAGATCACCTGCGCCGCGTCCTCGACCGGTTCGCCGCGGCCAAGTTGCGAGTCGCGTGTGTTGAGATAAATCGCCGAGCCGCCCAATTGCTGCATGCCGGCCTCGAAGGAAAGGCGCGTGCGGGTCGAAGCCTTCTCGAAAATCATCACCAGCGTGCGGTCGGCGAGCGGCCAGTATCTCTCGAATGATTTGAAGCGCGCCTTGATCCAGCGCGTGCGCTCGAAAACATGGTCGTAGTCATCGAGGTTGAAATCGTTGAATTGCAGGTAGTGTTTTACCGCCATGGTGCGCCCCGGTTATTTCGCCGATGGTTTGGAGGGAAAGCCGCGAATGATCTGCGACAGCAGGTGCGCCGGCTCGCCGGCCGTGATATTGCTGCGCGGGCCGGTGGCAGGGGCTCGCCGCGCCATGTCGTCGCCAATGCGCTCTGGTGCCATGCGGACAAACATGCCTTGGCCGCCGTTGATTTCCGCCGGCGGACTGTTATGGGTGTTCATGACGTGTGATGCGTGAGCCATGCTGTTGCCGAGTTGAAGTGCCATCCCGAATGCGCAAAGCGGTGTTCTAAAACAAGGACGGCGGCTCGCGCCGCCGTATTGCCGCTGTTGTTATTGCACCGGTGACCCTTGTTTTCCGGTCTTGTTTTCCGGTCCTGTTTTTTTTTGCCGCGCCAAAAATATGTGCGAGAATGAAAAGATCAATCCAAACCGCATTTTAGCATAGCGTCACTGCCGACAGCCCGGGCGAATGAACTCCAGACTGACTGTGTTTAACCAGAAGGGCGGCGTGGGAAAGACCACGACAACGCTCAACCTTGGCGCCGCGCTGGCGGCGCGGCAGCTATCGCCGTTATTGCTCGATCTCGACGCCCAGGCCCATCTGAGTGGCATTCTGGCGCCGGTGCCAAGCGGCGGCGAAAGCCTGTTCGCGTTCTATAACGAAGGCAAGACCCTGGCCCAGTTGTTGCGCCCGGTGATGCTCGCGGGGCGCGGTGGCGCGGAACTTGTCCCTGCGCACTCGGAGTTGATGAAAGTCGACTCACTGTTCGGTAAGGGGCCTGACATCCTCAACCGCCTTCGCCTGGGGCTTGAGGTGCAGGCGCGTGATGATCCGTCGAGGCCGGTACTGATCGATTGTTGCCCCATGCTGGGTGTGTTGTCGCTGAACGGCGTTTTTGCCACGCAGCGCGTGCTCATTCCGATTTCCACCGACCATCTTGCGGTACGCGGGGCGCTGGCGCTGGAGGGCACGCTCAAGGCGCTGGAGCATGTGTTGAAAAAACGCGTCGAGCGGCGCTACCTGCTGACGCGCTTTGACGGGCGGCGTCGCATGTCACGCGAAATCGCCGCGCAGTTGCAAGCGCGTTTTGGCGCGGAGTTATGCCAGACGCGCATCGCCGAAAACGTCGCCATTGCCGAGAGTCCTGCCTTTGGCAAGGATGTGTTCAGCTACGCTGCGGACAGTCGCGGCGCGGCCGATTACGCGAGCCTGCTGGAGGAGTTGTTGGTGAGCGGCTTCCTGGAGGTCTGACCGCTTGGTCGTGCGGCACTAAGGCACTAAGACTGGCCTGCGAGGCTGGCCTGCGCCTGGCAACGCTTGGCAGCCAAGGCGGCCCACCACTTCTGGCGGTGTTGGCCTGCCCCAAGCGCAGGTCGGCGCAGCTCGTGAGGCGGTTGTGCTTACTTGGTGACGAGGGAAACGACATCCTCGAAACTCATTGGCGTCGCCCGGCCGTTGCCCGCCTGAATGAATCGATCGAGAATCTCGCAGTGCAGGTACATCTGGCGCAGTTTGCGTTCAGCATCCGCCTCGTCACGTCCGTGAATCATCAGATTCTCCACGACCAGTCCCTGCCGTGTCCGGATGCGAAACCCAAATTTTATGGTATTGATTTGCAGCATGATCCTCTCCCATCAAGCGCTTTTCAAAACATATATCATGAATACAGTAAAAGTACAATCTAACTCCATGGTTATGTGACTTTTTCTTTATTCCGATCTGCTGAAATGATGGATTTCTCCATTGATGCACCGCCCTTGGGCGGATGCCGGGTCGGGCGAACGCGGCTGTTATACTTGTTTTGTATCTCCCCCTACCTCACCCCGAGCACAGGCCAGCGCCGCATGCCCGTCGCCACAGACGAGTTCGTCATCGTAGGGCAAACCCACGACGGCAAGACCTTTCGCCCGAGCGACTGGGCGGATCGCTTGTGCGGCATCATGTCGGCCTTTGGCGCGGATCAGCGCATGCAGTATTCGCCCTACGTGCAGCCGATAAATGTCGGTGGTGTCAAATGTGTGCTGATCGATGTGCGTCTGCAGGAATTGGAGCCTATGGCCTACAACTTCCTGATCAATTTCGCCCGGGACAACGAATTGAAGACGCGACCCGGACGGGGCCCGGCGCGCGAGGAAGGCGCGGCATAAGGCGGGGGCACCGGGGTGCGGGTTTTTTGTTTCCGGCCGGTATAAAAAAGGCGTAAAAAAAGCCGCTCGAGAGCGGCTTTTTTATGCGGCGAAACCTTACTCAGGCCATCGCCTTGACCTTGGCATTGAGGCGGCTCTTGCTGCGTGCGGCCTTGTTCTTGTGAATGATCTTCTTGTCAGCGATGCGGTCAACCACGCTGCTTGCTTCACGAAAAGCCTGCTGTGCAACGGTTTTGTCGCCTGCCTTGATGGCCTTGCCGACTTTTTTCAGCGCGGAGCGCAACGCGGTGCGTTGCGAGGCGTTGAGGACGCGTCGTTTCGAGGATTGACGGGCTGCTTTACGCGCCCCAGCAGTGTTGGCCATATTCTTCTGTCGCTTGAAGGAAAGTCCGCCATTGTACCGACATTGGTGCCGGCACACAAGCGGGGATTATGCCTGTTGGCCAGTCGCTTGGCGGGAAATTCGGTTGCCACAACAGAGGCTTGGCGTGCCGGCGCAGGTTTTGTCCCGCTGGGTGGTGTTGGTGATGTAATGCGTTGTATCGCGCCGGTCGCCCTTATAATCGGGTGATGAATTTGCTAAAAGCCTTGGCCACGGTCAGCAGCATGACCCTCGTTTCCCGGGTGTTGGGCTTTGTTCGCGATGCGCTGATTGCGCGCATTTTCGGTGCGGGGCTTGCCACTGACGCCTTTTTTGTCGCCTTTCGCGTGCCCAACCTGCTGCGCCGTCTGTTCGCCGAGGGCGCGTTTGCGCAGGCCTTTGTGCCCATCCTCGCCGATTACCGTTCGCGCGAAGGCGAGGCCGGCACCAAGCTGCTGGTCGACCGCACGGCGACACTGCTGGCGCTGACGCTGGTTGGCGTCAGCCTGTTGGGCATCGCTTTGGCGCCGGTGATTATTTATATCAGCGCCCCCGGTTTTTCCGCCAATGCCGAAAAATTCGACATGACCGTGGCCATGCTGCGCGTCACTTTTCCCTACATCCTTTTCATCTCGCTGGTGTCCCTGGCCGGCGGTATCCTCAATACGTGGCGCAAATTCGCCGTGCCGGCCTTCACGCCCTCGCTACTGAACGTCTCGTTTATTGTTTGCGCGTTGTTTTTTGCACCGTATTTCAACCCGCCGGTGATGGTGCTGGCCTGGGCGGTTTTTTTGGGCGGCGTGCTGCAGCTGGGTTTGCAAATCCCCTACCTTGCGCGCATTGGCATGCTGCCGCGGCCGCGTCTGGCATGGCGCGACCCGGGCGTGCGTCGCATCCTGCTGCTGATGGGGCCGGCGGTGTTGGGCGTTTCGGTCGGCCAGCTGAGCCTGGTGATCAACACCATTTTCGCGTCCTTTCTTGAGAACGGCAGTGTGTCCTGGCTCTATTATGCCGACCGCCTGATGGAGTTTCCGACCGGCCTGCTGGGCGTTGCTCTGGGCACCGTGCTGTTGCCCAGCCTGTCCAAGTTTCACGCTGAAAAAGACACCGAGTCCTTCAACCGTCTTCTCGACTGGGGCTTGCGCCTGACCTTGATGCTGGCGTTGCCGGCGGCAATCGCGCTGGCGCTGCTGGCCGTGCCGCTGATCGCCACGCTGTTTCACTACGGCGCGTTCTCCACGCACGACCTGATGATGACGCGCGAAGCCTTGATGGCCTACGCCGTCGGCCTGCTCGGCTTGATCATGGTAAAGGTGCTGGCACCGGGATTCTATGCGCGCCAGGACATCCGCACACCGGTGAAGATCGCCATTTTTACCCTGCTCGCCACGCAGGTGCTCAACGCCGCGCTGATCGTGCCGCTCAAACACGCGGGGCTCGCGCTGTCCATCGGCCTTGGTGCCTGCCTCAACGCCGCCTTGTTGCTGTCCAGGCTCAAAAGCCATGGCATCTACAAGCCGCAGCCCGGCTGGTTCGCATTTATGGCCAAGCTCGCGGTGGCGCTGGGTGTGATGACTCTGATATTGTGGTTTGCCATGGGCAGCCATGCCTGGTGGCTGCAGGCCGGCGCCGCGCTGCGCGTGGGCGGCCTGTGCGCGCTGGTGGTGCTTGGATCGACGGTCTATTTTGCGACGCTATTTGTGTGCGGTTTCAGGCCTGCGGATTTTTCAAGACGGAGCGGTTTTGACTAGGTTTTCTCACAAGTGACCTGCAAGGAAGCGCCATGAACACCGGACTCGAAGCTTTTGCCCAGCTGGTGTCGCGCGAGCAATTCGACCTGGGCCGCGCCTGCCTGATGATCGGGCAGGACGTTTATCCGGATCTCGATGTGGATGCCTGCGTCGCGCAAATCGACGAGATGGCGCTGACCATACGCGGGCGTCTTGCCGACGATGCCTTCGCTGAGCAAAGGCTTTTCGCACTGAATCATTTTTTGTTCAACGAGCGGGGCTTCGCCGGCAATGCCGACGATTACTACGATCCGCGCAACAGTTATCTCTCCGATGTACTCACCAGGCGCAAGGGCATTCCGATCACGCTGAGCGTGCTCTACCTTGAACTGGGGCGGCGCATCGGCCTCGGTTTGCAGGGCGTGGCCTTCCCCGGCCATTTCATGGCCAGGTTGCGGCTCAAGCGCGGCCAACTGGTGCTCGATCCGTTTAGCGCCGGCCTGCCGCAATCGGAAACCGAGTTGCGCCTGCGACTGGGGCAGGTGCTCAAGGACGGGCGCGCCAAGACCATGCCTTTGGATGAGTTTCTTGAAGCCGCCACGCCGCGCGAGATTGTGACGCGCGTGCTGCGCAATCTCAAAACCGTCTATATGAATGCCAGCAAGTACGAGCTCGCGCTCGATGTGATGCACCGCATGCTGGTGGTGGTGCCCGAGGCGGTCGAGGAATTGCGCGACCGCGGCCTGCTCTACGCCAGGCTCGATTGTTTTCGCGCCGCATCGGGCGACCTGCAGAATTACCTGCGGCGCCGGCCTGATGCGCCCGACGCGATGGAAATTCACGGCCGCGTGGTCGAACTCAAGCAGGCCGCCGCGCGCCTGAACTGAGCCTTATCGGCAGGCCCGGCAGGGTCGGGCAAGCCCCCCCAATGAGGCATTTTCCGGAGGGGAAAGCCGCTATAATTCACGGTTTTGCGTCTTCTTAGCCTGAATTATTGAACTGTGATGCGCCTGTCCCACAGCCTGCCCGTTGCCAGCGGTCCCCTGGCCCTGACCATCGGCAATTTCGACGGCGTGCATTGCGGCCACCAGCGCATGCTGGCAAGGCTGGCGGCCAAGGCGCGCGCGCTGGGCATTCCCGGCCTTCGTGTCGGGGCGCTGACCTTCGAACCGCATCCGCGCGAGGTGTTCACGCCGCAGTCGGCGCCGACGCGCCTCACCTCCTTGCGTGAAAAACTCGAGTTGCTCAAGGTGCATGGCGTCGAGCATGTGCATGTGGCGCGTTTCACGCCGGCTTTTGCGGCGCTCAGTCCGGCCGCCTTCATTGAAAAAGTCCTGGTGCAGGGCTTGCGTGTGCGCACTTTGCTGATTGGCGACGATTTTCGCTTTGGCGCCCGGCGCGCCGGTGATTTTGCCTTGCTGCGCCAGGCGGCCGCGCAACACGGTTTCGAACTCGAGGCCATGCCGACGGTGGAGCAGGGCGGTGTGCGCGTATCGAGCTCCGCGGTGCGCGAAGCACTGTTCAATGGCGACCTTGCCCGCGCGGCGACCATGCTGGGTCGCGCCTATAGTATTTCCGGACGGGTGATCCATGGCGAGAAGCTCGGCCGCAAACTGGGTTTCCCCACCGCCAACGTGCGCATGCGCCATAACCGGCCGCCGTTGATGGGGATTTTTGCGGTGCGTTTTCACGGCGTCGCCGGGCGCGCGCTTGACGGCGTGGCGAGCCTCGGCCTGCGCCCCACGGTGAGCGACTCGGGCCGCGCCGCGCTGGAGGTGCACTTGTTCGATTTTTCCAGTGACCTGTACGGCCGCCATGTGCGCGTCGAGTTCCTGCACAAGATACGCGATGAAGAGAAATATTCCGATCTCGAAACGCTGCGCGTGCAAATCGCGCGCGATTGTGCTTCTGCGAGGCAGTACCTCGCGCAGCACCCGGTCTGAACGGGAAAACCGGATTCAACACGCAACACTGATGGAAGCAGAACATGTCCGACCCGAAACGCGATCATAAAAGTACCCTGAACCTGCCCGACACGCCATTCCCGATGCGCGGCGACCTCGCCAGGCGCGAGCCCCAATGGGTGAAAGAGTGGGAAGACAAGGGCATTTACAAGAAAATCCGCGCCGCGTCCAAGGGCCGGCCGCGCTTTGTGCTGCATGACGGGCCGCCCTATGCCAACGGCGACATCCACATCGGCCACGCGGTGAACAAGATACTCAAGGACGTCATCACCAAGTCGCGCAACATGGCCGGCTTTGACGCCGTCTATGTGCCCGGATGGGACTGCCATGGCATGCCGATCGAGGTGCAGATCGAAAAAACCCACGGCAAGAACATCCCGGTGGAACAGACGCAACAGCTTGCGCGCACTTACGCCACCGAGCAGATCGAGCGGCAGAAAAAAGACTTCAAGCGCCTTGGTGTGCTGGGCGACTGGGACCATCCCTACATGACCATGGCGCATGGCAACGAGGCTGATGAAATCCGCGCCCTCGGCATGCTGCTGCAAAAAGGCTATGTCTACCGCGGCTTGAAGCCGGTGAACTGGTGCTTCGACTGCGGCTCGGCCCTCGCCGAGGCGGAGGTTGAATACGCCGACAAAAAAGACACCTCCATTGACGTCGGTTTCCCGTTTGTCGAACCGGAAAAGGTGGCCAAGGCCTTTGGCCTGGCCAAGCTGCCAAGCGAAACAGGGAACAAGGGCTGGATGGTCGTCTGGACCACCACGCCCTGGACCATCCCCGCCAACCAGGCGCTTAACGTCCACCCGGAGTTTGACTACGACCTGGTCGAAACCGAGCGCGGCCTGCTGATTCTTGCCGGCGAGTTGCGCGAGGTCTGCCTTGCGCGTTACGGCCTCACGGGAAAGGTGCTCGCCAGTTGCAAGGGTGCGGCGCTCGAATTGAACAAGTTCAGCCACCCGTTCGATGAACGGCACTCGCCGGTCTACCTTGGCGAATACGTCACGCTCGACACCGGTACCGGCATCGTCCACAGCTCGCCCGCCTACGGCGTCGAGGACTTCCAGTCCTGCCGCCACTACGGCATGAAGGACGAGGCCATGCTCACGCCGGTGATGGGCGACGGCAAGTACGCAGCGTCACTGCCGTTTTTCGGCGGCATGATGATCTGGAAGGCCAATCCGGAAATCATCAAAAAAATCGATGAGTCCGGCTGCCTGTTCAAGGCCACCGCCTACGACCACAGCTACATGCATTGCTGGCGCCACAAGACGCCGATTATTTATCGCGCCACCACGCAGTGGTTCGCCGGCATGGAATCGGTGCCAGGTTACAACGGCATCAAGCCGGCGAAGACATTGCGCGAAACAGCGCTGGCCGGTATCGAGGCGACCAAATTTTATCCGGAGTGGGGCAAGGCGCGCCTGCACGGCATGATCGCCAACCGGCCGGACTGGACGCTGTCACGCCAGCGCCAGTGGGGCGTACCGATGCCGTTTTTCATTCACCGTGAAACCGGTGCGCTGCACCCGCGCACGCCCGAGCTGCTTGAGACCGTGGCCAAGCGTGTCGAGAAAGAGGGCATAGAAGCCTGGCAGCGCATCACGCCCGTCGAGCTCCTTGGCGAGGACGCGGCGCATTACGAAAAAATCAAGGACACGCTCGATGTGTGGTTCGACTCGGGCTCGACGCACTTCACCGTGCTGGGCGGCCCCGAGGGCGTGAAGACCAAGGCGGGTTCCCATGGCGGCGATCTCGCGTTCCCGGCCGATCGTTACCTCGAAGGCTCGGACCAGCATCGCGGCTGGTTCCATTCCTCGCTGCTGGTGTCGAGCATGATGTACGGCGTGCCGCCCTACAAGGGCCTGCTGACCCACGGCTTTGTCGTCGACGGGCAGGGCCGCAAGATGAGCAAGTCCATGGGCAATGTCATCGCGCCGCAAAAAGTGTCGGACACGCTGGGCGCGGAAATCCTGCGCCTATGGGTGGCCTCGACTGATTACTCGGGCGAGTTGTCGATCTCCGATGAAATTCTCAAGCGCGTGGTCGAGAGCTACCGGCGTGTTCGCAACACGCTGCGTTTTTTGCTCGCCAACACCGCCGACTTTGATGTGGCGAAGCACGCGCTTGCACCCGCCGAGTGGTTGGAGATCGACCGCTATGCCGTGGCGCGCGCCGCCGAGTTGCAGGCGGCCATGCTCGCCGATTTCGAGAAGTACGAATTTCAGCCCGCCATGTCCAAGTTGCAGGGCTTTTGCTCCGAGGACCTTGGCGGTTTCTACCTCGACATCCTGAAAGACAGGCTCTACACCGGCGGTACCGACTCGCGCGCGCGGCGCGCGGCGCAAAACGCGCTGTGGCACATCACGCAAAGCCTGCTGCGTATCATGGCGCCCGTGCTGTCGTTCACGGCCGAAGAGGCCTGGAAGTTGCTCAACCCGGCCGACGAGACGATTTTCGCGCACACTTATTATGTCTTTCCGGAGATCGCCGGTGGCGATGCGCTGATCGCGCGCTGGAGCGCACTGCGCGCCGTGCGCGCCGATGTGACGCGCCAGCTGGAGGAATCCCGCAGTGCCGGACTCATTGGCTCATCGCTGCAGGCCGAGGTGGTGGTGCACGCCGGCGGTGACAAGCTGGCGTTGCTGCAGTCACTCGGGGACGATTTGCGTTTTGTGCTCATCACCTCCAGCGCAACAGTCGTAGCATCGCAGCAGGACGCGGTGGTGGTCACGCCCAGTGCCCACGCCAAGTGCGAGCGCTGCTGGCATTGGCGCGCCGATGTCGGCCAGGATGGCGCCTACCTCGGACTGTGCGGGCGCTGCGTCTCCAATCTGCACGGCGCCGGCGAACCGCGCACCTATGCCTAGCCCCGGAGCGCTGCGGCGTGGCTGCAAGCATGGCTGAGGCCGGCCCGGTGGGCGCAAACGCCCTGCTGCGGCGCTGGTTCGCACTTGCGATCGTGATCGTCATCGCCGACCAGATTACCAAGTGGGCGGCGACCGACGT
>CAMDRY010000077.1 GCA_945906975.1 Bordetella parapertussis
AAGGATTGCGGTGTCGAAGACAAACACGCAATAGACCCGGCCGTGCCGCGTCATGGCGTGATGGAGTGCGGCGTGGTCGTCGATGCGCAGGTCGCGGCGGAACCAGACCAGAGCGGCAGAGTTGGGGGCGTTTTCGGTTGCGGACATGGCGCCTCGTTGGTTGCCCCGATTTTCGCACAGAGGCAAAGCCTGCTGTTCGATTGACTGCATTGACTGCACCGGTCGGCGTGGTGATACTCTGTGCGACAGCATCGCAGGCCATCAACCCATTCCGATAAAAGACAAAACGGCGGGAGTCTCAATGCACGTGCTCGGACGATCTTTTGCCATCCTCAGCGGACTGCTTTGCATTGCGTCCGCCCATGCCCAGACTTTTCCCAGCCGTCCGGTGACATTAATCGTGCCGGTGCCGCCCGGCGGCATACTTGATTACGTCGCCCGCCTGGTTGCGTCGCCGCTGTCCAAGGCCCTGGGCCAGCCGGTTGTCGTTGAAAATAAATCAGGTGCCAGCGGTAACATCGCCGCGACCTACGTGGCCCGCGCCAAAAACGACGGTTACACGATGCTGGTCGGCTACTCGATGTTCCACGTCGGCAACCCGACGATGTTTTCACAGCTGCAGTGGGATCCGCTGCGTGACTTCTCCTCGGTGGCGATGTTGGCGGTATCGCCGCATCTGGTGGCGGTACATCCGTCGCTGCCGGTCAACAACCTGCAGGAGCTGGTGAGCTACGCCCGCGCCAATCCGGGCAAGGTCAATTACGGCACGCCGGGCAACGGCTCGGTGCCCCATGTTGGTGTGGAATTGTTCAAGCAGCTGACCAAGGCCAACTTTACCCAGGTGCCGTACAAGGGCTCCGGCCCGATGATGATCGACGTGATTTCCGGACAAGTGCAGATGACGGTGGCGACGCCGCCCTCGGTGATGTCGCATATCCAGGCCGGCAAGCTGCGTGGTCTGGCCATTGCCGCGAAACAACGCAGTCCGCTGATGCCCGAGGTGCCCACCAGCGCAGAAGCGGGCTTCCCCGGCTTTGAGCTCGAGGCCTGGGTGGCGTTGTTTGCGCCGGCCGGAACGCCGCCGGAGGCGGTCAAGCGCCTGACCGACGCGGTCAAGCAGGTGCTCGACACCGAAGAGGTCAAAAAAGCCGCCACCGCGTCGGGCATCGAGGCGCGCCACATGACGCCGGCGCAGCTGGATCAGGTGGTGAAAACCGACCTGGAGTATTGGTCCAAGGTGATACGTGAGGCGAAAATCAGCGCCGATTAACGCGGCCCACCGGCCAGTGCCTGCAGATGAAGCTGCCCGCAAACGGCACTGCCTGTTAAAATAGCATCGTGGCCAGCGTCGACCTCACGAACCACTTCCTAATCGCCATGCCCAACATGGCCGACCCCCATTTTTCCCGGTCGCTGACCTACATTTGCGAGCACAACGACCAGGGCGCTCTTGGCGTGGTGGTGAACCGGCCACTGGACATGAGCTTGCAGATTTTGCTCGAGCGCTTGTCGATCAAAACCGACCGAAGCGGCGACATCCTTCTGGCGCCGGTGTATTTTGGCGGTCCGGTTCAAACCGATCGCGGCTTTGTGCTGCACAGCCCGTTTGGTGACTGGAAATCCACGCTGGGCGTGGCACCGGACAATGCGCTTGGCCTGACCACATCGTTGGATATTCTCGAGGCGGTTGGTGCGGGTCAGGGGCCGGACAAACTGCTGGTTACCCTCGGCTACTCCGGGTGGGCCGCCGGCCAAATCGAACACGAGATCGGGCAAAACGCCTGGCTCACCGTCAAGGCGCGTGCTGATATTTTGTTTGATGTCCCGCCCGAGGAGCGCCTGCCCGCGGCCATGGAGTTACTCGGTATCGATTTCGCCAGCCTCTCCGATGTGGCCGGGCACGCATGAGTGCGGCTGTAAGCCGCCACGCTGAGTCTGCCGCCATTATTCCCGTGCCCCCGCCCAGCATCGTGCTCGCCTTTGATTTCGGCGAGCGCTATCTGGGCGTTGCCGTGGGCAACACGCTGACCGGACTGGCCCATCCGGCTGACATGATTGAGGCGACCGAGGTAGACAAACGTTTTGCCGCCATCGAGGCGCTGATCAGGGACTGGCAGCCGGCGCGACTGGTGGTTGGCCTGGCGCTGTCCATGGACGGCACCGAACACGCCATGACGGCGCGCTGCCGCCGGTTTGCGCGCCAGCTCGAAGGGCGTTTCCGGTTGCCGGTGGCCCTGGTGGATGAACGCCTGACATCGGCCAGCGCCGAGGAATCACTGCGCCAGGCCGGCAAGGGCGGACGCAAGCACAAGCACCTGACGCATTCGGTGTCGGCGCAGATCATCCTGCAAGCCTGGCTGGATGAGCCCGCCCGATACAACGCCGACCAGCACGACCCCGACCAACACGACAAACCCGCAGGATCCTCATCATGATATTGCCCGACACCGAACAACTGTGTACCAAGCTGATCGAGGAGCTGCGCCCTGTCATCACGCCGCGCACCGCGATGGTGGGCATCTACACCGGCGGGCTGTGGCTGGCCGAGCGGCTGCACCGGGCGCTGGGCATCAAGACGTCGTTGGGCGCGCTCGACATCTCGTTTTATCGCGACGACTTCAGCACCTCCGGGCTGCACCACACGGTGCATCCGAGCCAGATCCCGTTCGAGGTTGACGGCGCCGAAATTCTGCTCGTCGACGATGTGCTCTACACCGGCCGCACCGTGCGCGCCGCCATGAACGAGCTGTTTGATTACGGCCGCCCGGCCTCGATCAGCCTGGTGGTCATGGCCGACCGCGGCGAGCGCCAGTTGCCCATTGCCGCGCAGTTTTGCGGCATCCGGGTGACGGTTCCAACAGGCAAACTGCTGCGCCTGACCAAGGACGAGGCCGGAAAATTCAGCATGAAACTTTCCGAAAAGAAAGAAAACAAGCCATGAGCCGCAACCCCCAGCTCAATGACAAGGGCGAGTTGCAACACCTGCTGACGCTCGAAGGCCTGCCGGCGGCCATCGTCACGCGCATCCTCGATACCGCCGCGTCCTTTATCAGCGTCACCGAGCGCGAGGTCAAGAAAGTGCCCTTGCTGCGCGGCAAGAGCGTGTTCAACCTGTTTTTCGAAAACTCCACGCGCACCCGCACCACCTTCGAGATCGCCGCCAAGCGCCTGTCGGCCGACGTCATCAACCTCAACATCAACACCTCCTCGGCGACCAAGGGCGAGTCGCTGCTCGACACCGTCGATAACCTCTCGGCCATGCACGCCGACATGTTTGTGGTGCGTCATGCGCAGTCGGGCGCGCCGCATATGATCGCCCGCCACGTCGCCAGCCACCTGCACGTCATCAATGCCGGCGACGGCCGCCACGCCCACCCGACACAAGGCCTGCTCGACCTCTACACCATCCGCCACTACAAGAAGAATTTTCGCGCGCTGTCGGTGGCCATCGTCGGTGATGTGCTGCATTCGCGCGTCGCGCGCTCGCTCATCCACGGTCTTACCACGCTGGGAACGCCGGATGTGCGTGTTATCGGGCCGCAGACGCTGATGCCCGAGGCGGTGGAACAACTGGGGGTGAAATACCACCGCGACATGACCGAGGGCCTGCGTGATGTCGATGTGATTGTCATGTTGCGCCTGCAGAACGAACGCATGAGCGGCCCGCTGCTGCCCAGTGCGCAGGAATTCAACAAGGTCTACGGCCTGACGCCGGAAAAGCTGGCGTGCGCCAAGCCCGACGCCATCGTCATGCACCCGGGGCCGATGAACCGGGGCGTGGAAATCGATTCGGCCGTGGCCGACGGCGTGCAGTCGGTCATCCTGCCGCAGGTGACTTTCGGCATTGCCGTGCGCATGGCGGTAATGAGCATTCTTGCGGGCAACTGAGCCATGGGCGCACTGAAACTTCCCGCCATCGATCCCGCCGACGTTGCAGCGGAGCAGGGGTCGATCTATCCTGAACCCTATGCCAGCCGCGTGCGCGGCCGCCATCGCCGGCGCCTTGGCAATGCCCTGGGGCTAAGCAATTTCGGTGTCAACCTCGTCACGCTTGAACCGGGCGCCGAGTCGGCAATGCGTCATGCGCACGCCAAGCAGGACGAATTTGTCTATGTGATCGAGGGCGAAGTCACGCTGGTGACCGACGGCGGGCGGCAGCTACTCGGGCCGGGGATGGCGGCGGGCTTTGCCGCCGGTGACAGCGATGCGCACCACCTGATCAACGAAACATCCCGCGCCGTGCGCTACCTTGAAATGGGCGATCGCACGCCGGGCGATGGTGTGGTCTACCCGGATGTCGATATGGCGGCAACGCTGGTCGGTGGCAAGTGGGTGTTCGCGCACAAAGACGGCACGCCGTACTAATGAGTCAACAAAACATGACAACAATACAAATCAGCAACGGCCGCCTCATCGATCCCAAAAGCGGCACTGACGCGAAAAAGGACGTGTTCATCGCCGACGGACGCATCGTCGCAATCGGCAGGGCGCCGGCCGGGTTCCAGCCCGGGCGCCTCATCGATGCGGCGGGTCTGGTGGTGGCGCCCGGGTTCGTCGACCTGTCGGCGCGGCTGCGCGAACCGGGCTTCGAACACAAGGCCACGCTCGAATCGGAAATGCAGGCGGCCGTGGCCGGCGGCATAGCGCATCTGGCCATCCCGCCCGACACCGAGCCGCCGCTGGATGAGCCCGGCCTGGTGCAAATGCTCAAGTACCGTGCGCGCGGCTTGCATCTGGCGCATGTGCATCCCTTGGGCGCGCTCACGCAAGGCCTAGCCGGCGAGCGCCTGACCGAGATGGTCGAGTTGACCGAAGCGGGCTGCGTGGCGTTTTCGCAGGCCGATGTCGCCGTGTCCGACAGCGAAGTGTTGTGGCGCGCGATGCAGTACGCCTCGACCTTCGGCTACACCGTGTGGCTGCGGCCGCAGGACGCCTGGCTGGGCAAAATGGGCGTGGCGCACGACGGCGAAGTGGCGACGCGTCTTGGCCTGCCCGGCATCCCGGCCTTCGCCGAGACCATTGCCCTTGGTACCATTCTCGAACTGGTGCGCGCCACCGGCACGCGCGTGCATATCGCGCGCCTGTCCACCGCCGCCGCCGTCGCGATGATCAAGGCGGCCAAGGCCGAGGGCCTGCCGGTGAGCTGCGATGTAAGCGCCCATCACGTGCACCTCTCGGACATGGACCTTGGCTATTACGACGCGCACTGCCACCTGGTGCCGCCGCTCAGAAGCCAGCGCGACCGCGAAGCGCTGCGCGCCGGGCTCGCCGAAGGCACGGTCGATGTCATTTGCTCCGACCACACGCCGGTCGATGAAGATGAAAAACTGCTGCCCTTTGGCGAGTCGACGCCGGGCGCGACCGGCCTCGAGTTGTTGTTGCCGTTGACCTTGAAGTGGGCGTCGGAATCCAAGCTGTCGTTTGCGACGGCGCTCTCGCGCATCACCTGTGACCCGGCGCGTATTCTTGGCATCGCCGCCGGTGAGCTTGCCGTCGGCCGCGCCGCCGATGTCTGCGTGTTTGACGCCGCCGCGCAGGTCACGCTGACGACGCAAGGCCTCAAAAGCCAGGGCAAGAACACGCCTTTTCTCGGCTACGAGTTGCCGGGCAAGGTGCGCTATACGCTGGTCGATGGCGCGGTGGTGTACGAGGGCTGAGCCTACTGGCATTGGCCGCAGCAGCACTAGCTGGAAATGCCCGTCTGGCGAGGGTTTCCAGCCGATTCACATCGTTTTCGGCGGCAACAGGCATTCGCTGAATGCCGCTCGGCTGGTGTTGCCAACCGGCGCGCGACTAGTCCAGCGGCGGAATTTTCGCGTCCCTGACGATCTTCGCGTAACGCGCCACCTCGGACCTGACCTTCGCATCGAAGTCTTCGGGTGTGCTGGCGATGGTGTCCTGCCCCGCCGTGACAAAGCGTTCGCGAATTTCCGGGAGGTTCATGGTCATCGCAACGGCGCTTTGAATCTTGCGTACGGTCTCAATCGGTGTTTTTGCCGGCGCAAAAATGCCCTGCCAGTTGGTCGCCTCAAACCCCGGGTAACCGCTTTCTGCAACGGTCGGAAGTGAGGGGAATATGGGAATACGTTGCGGGCTTGCCGTCGCGATCGCGCGCAGGCGGCCCGAATTGATGTGCGGCGTCGACAGAGACGTCGGCATGAAGGCGACGTCCACTTCCCCCGCAAGCAGGGCCGTGTAGATCGGTCCGACCCCCTTGTACTGGACGCCGACAACGTTCATGCCGGTGGTGTGTTTGAGCACTTCCATGGCGAGGCCAAGCGGATCGCTGGTCCCAGCGGTGCCGTAGTTAAGCCCGCCCGGTTTGGATGCCGCGAGTGCGACGAACTCCTTGAGATTGTTCGCCGGCACCTTTGTGTTGACGAGCAGCACCATCGATGCCGCGTTCGTCTGCGTTACGTTCACGAAGTCGGTAAGCGGGTCAAAGGGCAGTTTTTTGTACAAGGACGGGGCGATGGCGTGGCCGACCGTTGTCAGCAGAACGGTGTGGCCATCCGGGGGCGACTTGGCCACGTACTCAGTGGCAATCTGTCCTGAGGCGCCAGGACGCGTTTCGACGATGACCGGCTGGCCGAGAAACTCACCCATCCTTGAAGCGAGCAGGCGCGCGTTTGCGTCGACGGCACCCCCGGGTGGAAAGCCCACCACAATGCGTACGGGTTTGGTCGGGAACGCCTGAGCGCTGGCTGCCGGTGCAAAACCCGCCAGCAGGACGGTAAGAGCCGCGCAGGACGCGAAAGCGACCGCTGCGGCAAATGGTTGCCTGTTACTGCCATTCTTGTTCATGCGCGCTCTTCGCTTTCACTTAACCGGTGTGATGTTGGAATAATTGGCTGCGACAAACCCGACCTTGTATGCGCCGTAAGAAATGGGCGGGTACTTGGGCGGGTCGTCAGGGCCATGGCAGGTCGGCAGGGCGCTCAGCTCCTTGTCAAGGTTCGGACCGAAGAAAAATGCCATCGAGTAACGGTCCCGCCCGGCCTCATTCAGTACCCGATGTGGTGTCGAAAGGAAGCGGTCGTTGGTCCAGCGCCGCAGGATGTCGCCCGTATTGATGAGGAACTTCCCAGGCAGCACGGGTGCGTTCATCCAGACACCGTCGGTGCGCCGGATTTGCAGCCCGCCGACGTCGCGTTGCATCAGAAAGGTGAGAAACCCCGCGTCGGTATGCGCGCCTGCTCCGAACTGGTCCGGAACGCTGGCGTCGCGCACCGGATAATGCAGCATGCGCAACTGCATGTAGGGCACGTCAAAATACCGCTTGAAATAGTCCGCGGGCAAGTCGAGGGCGCGTGCCACCACCGGCACCATGCGCAGCGCCAGCTCTTCCATCGCACCCTGGTAGGCGAGCGCCGCCTCACGAAAGCCCGGCAGGTCGCGCGGCCACAGATTCATGCCGCGGAAGGGTTTGTTGGCAATCACGTCCGGATCGTTGGCACTGCGCTCACGAATGCAGAAAAAGGACTCGTTATAGTTGGGCTTGCGCGCGACCTCGACTTTGGAGTGGCGCTGGATGCTTTCGTTGACCATCATGTAGCCGATGTTGTGCTCGTTCAGCTTGATTTCCCGCTTCTTTTCCACAGGCATGGCGTGCACGCGCTCGGAGGCGGCGAAGGCGCTGTTGATCAGCGTTTCTGGAATCCCGTGATTTTCGATATAAAAGAATCCGACGTTCTCGCAAACGTAGCGCAGCGAATTGGCGAGCGAGTCGAGTGCACCCGCGTCGCCACGCAGGTAGGGACCGACGTCAAGGCCGGGAATGGGGTTTTCCTCGGTGGGTTTTTGCATCGTTGCAGCCATGGCGCACTCCGGTAATGATGCCGGGGAATCGGGCGGTTCGCGGCCGGAAAATCCAAGCCATCCTGCAGGTTAGTTCGGCGTAAATCCCGGGTCAAGCGCCACTGTCACGGAGGCAGGGCGTGCCCAGGCGGGTTTTTGCGTACCCGCCGGTCGGATAGGCCCGGGCCTGACCGTGTGTCGCCCTTCGAACCTAGATTCGCACATCGACTGGAAAGCCACGCCTGGGATGGATTTCCAGCTGTTCCCGCAAGCGCGGACTCAGTTCGCTTTTGCGCCCGCGGCGCGCACAATTTTGCCCCAGCGCTCGGTCTCGCTGCGAATGACATCGGCAAATTGCGCCGGCGTACCGCCGAGAACTTCCATGCCCTGGCCCTGCAGTTTTTCACGCACACCGGGCAAGGCCATGATGGCCAGCAGTTCGCTGTTGAGTTTGTTGACGATGGCATCGGGCGTGCCGGCGGGCGCCGCCATGCCGAACCAGGCCGAGATGTTGAAACCGGGCAGGCCTTGCGTGGCGAGCGCCGGCATTTCCGGCCACCACGGCAGCGGTTTCTCCGAGGTCACGCCCAGCGCTTTCAGCTTGCCGGCTTTTACTTGCGCCAGCGCCACAGGCACGCTGGCAAAAGCCATGGTGACCTGACCGGACAACACGGCGTTCATGCTGTCGGGCGTGCTCTTGTAGGGCACATGGGTCAGCTTGATCTTGCCGAGCGTGCTCATCAGCTCACCCGACAGGTGTTGCGAAGTGCCGCTGCCGCCCGAGGCGTAAGTCAGCTCGCCGGGTTTGGCCGCGGCCAGCTCGACCAGCTCCTTTAACGATGTCACCGGCAGCGAAGGCAGCACCACCAGCACATTGGGGTTGGCCGCGAGCAGTGCGATCGGCGCAAAGTTCCTGACCGGGTCGAAGGGCATTTTCTCGTACATCGCGGCGTTGATGGCATGGGTGCTGATGGTGGCCATCAGCAGCGTGTAGCCATCTGGAGCGGACTTGGCGACCGAATCGGCGGCGATGTTGCCGCCGGCACCCGGTTTGTTCTCGACGATGACCGACTGGCCGAGGCGGCGCCCCAGCTCGTCGGCGACGATGCGCGCGAGGATGTCGGCCGAGGACCCCGGGCCGATGGTGACGACGATTTTCACCGGCTTGGTCGGATACACCTGCGCCGATGCCAGCAGCGGCGTCAGCGCGCAGGCCAGCACCAGCAGTGATTTTTTCCAGAGCTTCCGGAACGATATGGCGGACATGGTGGTTCTCCTGGCAAGGGATGGAATTTGGCGATGCAAATCAGATGACGGCGATGCCCTGGATCTCGATGACGATGCCGGGCCGGGCGAAATGCGAAACGGTGATCAGGGCGCTGGCGGGGAAACGCCCGCCGGAAAATTTGCTGGCGCGGATTTTCACGAAGCTGTCGCCGTGGCGCGGGTCGTTGATGAACACCGTCATCGACACCAGGTTGGCGAGCGCGCCGCCGGTGCGCGCGAGGGTCTTGTCCATCAGTGCGAAGCAGGCGTGGGCCTGGGCCTCAAAATCCCCGGAAATGTCCTTGCCATCGAGGTCGGAGGTGGTGGTCTGGCCGGCCAGCCAGACGGTGCGGCCGCCTTCGGTGATCACTGCCGGCGAAAAGGCGCGCGCCTTTTGCATATCGCTAGGCTCGAGGTAGGACACTTTGGCGGCTTCGGTCATGGCGTGGCTCCTGGATCGTGTTGTTGCCGGTCGGGCGCATGGTCCGTGCATGCCGGCTTGGTAAAATCACGGTAGAGGCAAATTAGCTTCATGTCAAGATACTTTAGATCAAGATAAAATACGCATCACCACCATGCCCCGTAAAAAAACCAAGGCCCCGGCCGATTCCATCGATGTCTTTCTCGCCGAATGGCGGCGCGAGCGGCCCGACCTCGACCCCTGGCCGCTCGCCATCATCGGGCGCGTGTCGCGGCTGTCCGCGCACCTGCAGCGCCGCGCCGAGGCCTGGCTGGCGCCGCTCGGCCTGACCTGGGAGACCTTCAGCCTGATTGCTTCCTTGCGCCGCGCCGGCGCGCCCTACGAGCAAAAGCCGTCGGATTTGCTGCGCCTGTCGCTGCTAACTTCGGGCGCGATGACCAACCGCATCGACCGCGTCGAGGAGCAAGGCCTGGTGCAACGCCTCGCCGACCCCCACGACAGGCGCGGCGTCATCGTCAAGCTGACGCCGGCCGGCCGCGCACTCGCCGACAAGGCCATCGCGCGCCACTTCGAGGCCGCGGCCGCGCTGCTGG
>CAMDRY010000078.1 GCA_945906975.1 Bordetella parapertussis
CGCAAGCGCAACGAGAACAAGCAGGCGATGGAAGACTCCAAGACCGACATCGGCTGGGGACACCAGATACGCTCCTACGTGCTAGACCAGTCGCGCATCAAGGACTTGCGCACCAACGTCGAGGTCGGCAACACCCAGGCGGTGCTCGATGGCGACCTTGACGGCTTTATTTCGGCGAGCCTGAAACAAGGTGTCTAGGAACAGCAAGCGGACAACTCCATTGCCGTGCCGCGCACACAAAGCCCGGAATGCGTTGAATGAACGGATAAGCATTTTATCAAAGCGTCACTAAAAGGAACATACGATGGCCGAGCAATCCACCACTCCCGTGCCGCAGGACGAAAACCAGATCATCGCCGAGCGGCGCGAGAAACTCGCGCGGGTGCGCGAGAGGGGCATCGCCTTCCCCAACGACTTCGCCCGCGAGGACGAGGCGGCAACACTGCATGCCGCGCACACCGGAAAAACCAAGGAAGACCTGGAGCCCGCCGGCATCAAGGCCGCCCTTGCCGGCCGCATGGTGTTGAAACGCGTGATGGGCAAGGCCAGCTTTGCCACACTGCAGGACGGCAGCGGCCGCATGCAGGTCTACCTCACCAACGAGGGCGTCGGCACGGAAGTGCACGACGCCTTCAAGCACTGGGATCTGGGCGATATCCTGGGTGTCAAGGGCACCATGTTCCGCACGCGCACCGGCGAGCTGTCGATCGCCGCCACCGAAATACGCCTGCTGTCAAAGGCGCTGCGCCCGCTGCCGGAGAAATTCCACGGCCTCACCGACCAGGAGATCAAGTACCGCCAGCGATATGTCGATCTCATCACCAACGAGGACACGCGCAAGACCTTCCTCACGCGCAGCCGCATCGTGCAGGAAATCCGCGCTTTCATGGTCGCCAAGGGCTACCTCGAAGTTGAAACCCCGATGATGCATCCCATTCCCGGCGGCGCGGCGGCGCGGCCCTTCGCCACACACCACAACGCCCTCGACATGCAGCTTTTTTTGCGCATCGCGCCAGAGCTCTACCTGAAGCGGCTGGTGGTTGGCGGCTATGAGCGCGTTTTCGAGATAAACCGCAACTTCCGCAACGAGGGCATCTCAAGCCGCCACAACCCCGAGTTCACCATGATGGAGTTCTACGAGGCTTATCGCGATTACCGCTACCTCATGAACTTCACCGAGGAACTGATGCGCGAGGTCGCGCTGAAGGTGCTGGGCACCACCATGCTCCCCTATACGACAAATGAGGGCGAGCACATGATCGACCTGTCCAAACCTTTCGACCGCATCACCGTGGTCCAAGCCATGCGCAAATACCATGCGCCGTATGCCAGCGAGACCAATGCGCCGCTGCATGAACGCGCCTTTCTGACGACCGAGCTGAAAAAGCGTGGTGTCGAAGCCAAGGAAGGGCAGGGCATCGGCGCACTGCAGTTGATGCTGTTCGAAGAGACCGTTGAGTCGATGCTGATACAGCCGACCTTCATCATCGATTACCCGGCGGAGACCTCGCCGCTCGCCCGCCGCAATGACGCCAATCCGGAACTTACCGACCGGTTCGAACTCTTTATCACCGGCCGCGAAATGGCCAACGGTTTTTCCGAGCTCAATGACCCCGAAGACCAGGCCGCGCGTTTCCAGGAACAGGTTAAACAAAAAGACGCCGGCGATCATGAGGCGATGCACTACGACGCCGACTACATCCGCGCCCTGGAATTCGGCCTGCCGCCCACGGCCGGCGAAGGCATAGGCATTGACCGCATGGTGATGCTCTACACCAACAGCCCGAGCATCCGCGATGTCATCCTGTTCCCGCAAATGCGGCCCGAATAAACGGCATTGATCGGCCGCGTGCCGGGTGAGGCCACACACTTCCAATCATTCCGGCCGATGCGCACAAGGCTCATACTGACCGCGCTTTTTACGCTGGCACTGGCACTGGCACCAGCCCTGGCACAAAGTGCGGCGGAGGATACGGAGCAGACCGCCTGCCGGCGGCTTTTCGACCCTGAGCTGATCAAGGTCACGCCCTCCGGGGCCGCTAAACCGGGGGTTTAAGCTGCGTTCGCACCGCAATGTGACTTTCGTCACACTCCAGCCGCCTTTGTCACAGACTGTTACAGCTTCGCCCGTCAACATGAACATAATGGAAGCGTTATTCATGGTGACGGCCTGACAAGACACGAACGACGAAACACGAACGACGAAACACGAAGGACCAAACACAAGGAGAATGCTCATGGAAGCACAAATCGCGCGCAACACCACCCACCCGATGATGATCATCGCCGCCCTGTCCGTGACACTGCTGAGCGCAGCGGGCATCGCCGCATTAATGGGCTGGATTCCCCATTCCAGCAGCCAGCAGGCAAGCGCGCCGGTCCTTGCCGAGGCTCCCAAGGCATCCGAGGCGTCCCAGGTGGCCAAGTCCGTGGAAGCGGCGAAGCCCATCGAAGTTCCAAAGCACACCGAAACCCGTGCAACGCCTGCGGCGTCGGCAAAAGCGAAGCCCGTGGTAAAAACCGAACACAAAGCGCTTGCCACGGCGGAATCCAAACCGGTCGAATACACGCCACCGCTGCAGGTGGCTGCGGCGCCGCCGGTCAAGACAATCTGCTACGACTGCGGCGTGATCGACTCGGTGCGCATGATCGAGAAGGCCGGCGAAGGTTCGGGTCTTGGCGCGGTCGCCGGCGGCGTGGCCGGCGCGGTGCTGGGCAACCAAGTGGGCAACGGCAACGGCCGCAGCATCATGACAATAATCGGCGCGGTTGGCGGCGGACTCGCCGGCAACCAGATCGAAAAAACCGTCAAGAAGACAAAATCCTATGAGATTACCGTGCGCTTTGAGGACGGCACCACGCGTGTCTTCACTCAAGCCAACGAACCGGCCTGGCGCGTTGGCGACAAAATAAAGCTTACTGACGGGCTTCTGAGCTCGAACGGCTGAGCCGGCTGATTCAGGTGTGACCGACGGGCGCTGCGGCGCCCGTTATTATTTCCAGCCGCCGGAGGCGACGCTGCTAGAATCGACCTCCAATGGCCGATCTCCTGCACGCACTGCGAACAATGGCCTTGATCGGCGATGCCGAAACTCCGGCCATCACTGCGCTTACCGGCGGCGTATCGTCGGAGATTTTTCGCGTTGATGCCGCACGCGGCAGCTTTTGTGTCAAACGCGCGCTGGCCCAACTGCGCGTCAGCGCGGAATGGAAAGCCCCGGTGGAGCGCAACCACTACGAGGTAGCCTGGCTTAAATTCGCCGGCGGCATTGCGCCCGGGTTGGTGCCCCAGGTACTGGCCGACAGCGCGCAGGATGGGACCTTCGCCATGGCCTATCTCGCACCTGAAGATTTTCCGGTATGGAAAACACTGCTGCGAGATGGCCAAATCGAACCGGGCACCGCCGCGGCGCTGGGCCGACTGATAGCCCGCATTCACGCCGCGAGCGCCGGCAAGCCGGCTATCGCAGCGGCCTTTGCCACCGATACGATTTTTCATTCCCTGCGCCTTGAACCCTACCTGCTGGCAACAGCCCGTGCGCATCCGGACTGCGCGGCAGAGCTCAATGCACTGGCTGAGCGCACCGCCCGCACCCGTCTTGCGCTCGTGCACGGCGATGTCAGCCCGAAAAACATCCTGGTCGGCCGCGACGGCCCCGTGCTCCTCGACGCCGAGTGCGCCTGGTATGGCGACCCGGCATTCGACCTTGCCTTTTGCCTGACCCATTTATTGCTCAAGCCGCTTTGGCGTCCGCAATGGCGCGACGCCTATCTCGAATGTTTCGATGCACTCGTTAGGGCTTACCTCGATGCAGTCGACTGGGAGCCGGTGCAATCGCTAGAGCTTCGCGCCGCGCAGCTACTGCCGGCCATACTGCTCGCCCGCATTGATGGAAAATCGCCGGTTGAATATCTGCTTAGCGCGACCGACAGGGACTTTGTCCGTGCGCGGGCAAAGCCGCTATTGCTGCGCGCACCGACGCATATCGCCGAGGTGCGCGCCGCCTGGACACTGCAAGACTGACAGACTGACAGGAATGAACATGGACACCAGCATTGTTTCGATTCACGGCCGGCGCGTCTGGGACTCGCGCGGCCGCCCCACTGTCGAAGCTGAAGTCAGGCTGGCCTGCGGCGCAAAGGGCCGCGCCATCGCGCCAGCGGGTGCTTCGCGCGGCAGCAACGAGGCCATAGACCTGCGCGACGGCGGCGCAAAGCTTGGCGGCTACGACGTCGGCCGCGCCTGCGCCAATATCTCGGGCGACATCGCCCGCGCGCTGATGGGCATGGATGCGACCGCGCAAGAACGCGTCGATGCCGCCCTGAGCACCCTCGACGGCAGCGCCAACAAGGCGCGTCTGGGTGGCAACGCCACAGTCGCTGTTTCCATGGCGGTGCTGCACGCCGCAGCGGCCGCGGCCGGCCTGCCTTTGTGGCGTTACCTTGCCAACGGCCGCCCGGTGCGCCTGCCCCTGCCCGAAGTCCAGATCTTCGGCGGCGGCGCCCATGCCGGGCGCCGCATCGACATCCAGGACCTGATGATCATGGCACCGCGCGCCGCGAGTTTTGATGAAGCCATGGTGATCACCGCAGAGGTCTATCGCGCCGGCGGAGAATGGATGGCCGCACACGGCAAGCTCGGCGGTGTTGCCGACGAGGGCGGCTGGTGGCCGCAGTTCGACAGCAACGAAGAGGCGCTGCAGGCGCTGGTGGCGGCGATCGAGCGCGCCGGATACATCCCGGGCGAGGACGTGGTCCTGTCGCTCGACATCGCTGCCTCCGAGCTCTATGCCGACGGCTTTTACCAACTCGGCCTGGAGAAAAAACAACTCGACACCGATGGCATGAGCGAGATGCTGCTCGGCTGGATTGCGCGTTACCCCATCGCCTCCATCGAAGATCCCCTGGCGGAGCACGACACAGAGGGCATGGCCCGATTCACCCGTGCCGCCGGCGGAAAAATCCAGATTATCGGCGATGATTTCCTGGTCACCAGCGCGGCCCGCGTCGGCGCCGCTGCGGCGGCCGGCGCCTGCAACGCTGTTCTGCTCAAACCCAACCAGGCTGGTACGGTCAGCGAAACCCGTGCGGCGCTAGAGGCGGCGCGTGCGGCGGGATGGGCCACCATCGTGTCGGCGCGCTCGGGCGAGACCGAGGACACCACCATCGTGCACCTTGCCACCGGCTGGGATGCCGGGCAGCTCAAGGTTGGTTCGTTTGCACGCAGTGAGCGCATGGCAAAATGGAACGAGGCGCTGCGCATCGAGGAGGAATTGGGCGCCGAGGCGCACTTTGCCGGCGGCGCCGCCCTGGCCGGATCTCGCTACAAAGCCCCCGCACGCTAGCGTTCGGAGCCCCCGGGGGCCACTCAAGGCGGCCCGCTATAATGGGCTTTGCTCACCGGAACGGCCGTAACATGCGCAATTTTTCAGCAACGCGGCTCGTGCAGCAAGCTTGACCCCCTCATCTGGCGCGCATCACGCGCACCACTTTCGCGGCATCATCTACATCATGCTCGCGGTGAGTTTTTTCGCCCTTCTCGATGCAACGGCAAAGTATCTGGCAAAGTTTTACCCGGTGCCGGGGATTGTTTGGGCGCGTTATTTTTTCCAGGCACTGCTGATGCTGATCGTCCTCGGGCCGCGTCTCGGACTGGTACTGCTGCATACCAAACGGCCGGTGCTGCAACTGGCGCGGGGGACTGTGCTGGTGGGTGCTTCGCTGACTTTTTTCACCGCCCTCGCGCTAATGCCCCTCGCCGAAGGTTCGGCAATCAGCTTTACCGCCCCGCTGCTACTGATGGCGCTGTCGGTGCCGCTGCTGCGCGAGCGCGTTGACGGACCGGCCTGGATCGCGGTGTGGCTGGGCTTCGCCGGCGTGCTGCTGATCATCCGGCCCGGCACCGGCGTATTTACCTGGGTGGCATTGCTGCCGCTTGGAACGGCGCTATGCAACGCCATCTACCAGATACTGACACGCAAGTTGAGTGGCATCGACAGCACACTCACCACGCTCTTTTACGGCGGCCTGGTAGGTGCGGTGATCATGTCCTTTGTGCTGCCCTTTTACTGGACCACGCCGCAAAGCCTCTTTCACGCGTTTTTGTACGTCATGCTCGGCGTACTCGGGGGCATCGGCCACTTTATCCTGATCAAGGCCTTTGATGACGCACCGGCCTCGCTGCTGGCGCCGTTTATCTATGTGCAAGTGGTCGCGGTGCTGATACTGGGCTACCTGGTGTTCGACAGCTTTCCCGACAGCTGGTCACTCGCGGGCATGGCCATCATTGTCGCCAGCGGTATTTTTGTCGCAACACGCCAGGCAAGGCGCATGCTGAGCGCCCGCGCCGAAGCAGAAACCGAATCCAACTCCGGCTAAAGCCTCACCCGACCAGCGGGCTGCGCCCGGTCAGCGGGTAGCGCGGGTCGTTGTAACCGGGGGTCGAGGGGTGCCCGGAGCGGACCAGGCCGTCGATCAGCGCTTCGTCATCCGCATCAAAGCCGTGTTTGAGTGCGCCGATATATTCCAGCCATTGCGCCAGCGTACGCGGACCGGCCAGCACGGAAGTAACCGCAGCGTTGTTGAACAACCAGTTGATGGCAAACTGGCCGGCCGTCATGCCGCGCTTTTCGGCGTGCGCCTTGATCGCCTGCGCCATTACCAGCGACTCCTGGCGAAATTCGGTCTGCATCATGCGCCTGTCCTTGCGACCGGCGCGCGAATCGGCCGGCGGCGCATCACCCGGTTTGTATTTTCCGGTGAGGACACCGCGCGCCAACGGACTATAGGGCACCACACCCAGGCCATAGTGGGCGCAAGCCGGGATCACTTCTGTTTCTGGCATGCGGTTCATCGCGTTGTAATAGGGCTGGCAGACCACCGGCGCGGGCACGCCCATGTCTGCGGCAAGACGCACCGCCTCGGCAATGCGCCAGCCGCGAAAATTGGAAATACCCCAGTAGCGCACCTTGCCCTGGGCGATGACATCACCCATCGCGGCAACCGATTCATCCAGCGGCGTATCCTCGTCGTCGATGTGAAAGTAATAAATGTCGACAAAGTCAGTGTCAAGTCGGTCCAGGCTCATATCGATGGCGCGCAGTATCCAGGCCCGCGACAGGCCGCCATCGTTGGGCGCGTCGCCCATGCGGTTGCCAACCTTGGTGGCAAGCACCCAGCGGTTGCGCTCCGCGGCGATGAGCTTGCCGACGATGCGCTCGGATTCACCCTTGGCGTACTGGTCGGCGGTGTCAATGAAATTGACCCCGGCATCGCGCGCCGAAGCGATGATGCGCGCCGCCTCGGCGGCATCGGTACGGTCACCGAAGGTCATGCTGCCAAGGCACAGCCTGGAGACCTTGAGGCCGCTGCGGCCAAGGTTAACGTAATCCATGCTCACATCCTTTCGAATATCGCGGCGATTCCCTGCCCGCCGCCTATGCACATGGTGACCAGCGCATAGCGCTTTTGCGTGCGCTGCAACTCATAGATGGCCTTGACCGTCAGGATGGCACCGGTCGCACCAATGGGATGGCCCAGCGCCACGGCGCCGCCGTTCGGATTGACCTTCGCCGGATCGAGGCCAAGGTCGCGCGTGACGGCCATGGCCTGCACGGCAAACGCCTCGTTCGACTCCACCACGTCCATATCTGCCGGTTTCAGGCCGGTCTTTTCGAACACGCGCCTCACCGCCGGTATGGGCCCCAAACCCATGAGTTGCGGATCAACGCCGGCATGCGCGTAAGCGACCAGGCGGGCGAGCGGCTTCAAGCCCAGCTTCTCGGCTGCGGCACGATCGGCAAGCACCACCGCCGCCGCCGCATCGTTGAGTCCGGAGGCGTTGCCGGCGGTCACGGTGCCGTCTTTCTTGAACGCGGCGCGCAGCTTTTGCAGATCCTCCGGCTTCATGCCGCGCCGTACATGCTCGTCGGTGTCGAACATGACCGTTCCCTTGCGGCTTTTCAGTTCAATGCCGGCGATCTGCGATTTGAAATGACCGGCATCGAGCGCTTTTACCGCGCGCTGGTGCGACTCGAGCGCAAAGGCATCCTGCTCTTCGCGACTGATGCCATATTGGGCGGCGATATTCTCCGCGGTGATGCCCATGTGGCCGTGACCAAAAGGGTCGTGCAAGGCGCCGGTCATGGCGTCAACGACGCCGATGTCACCCATGCGCTGGCCCCAGCGCGCCGCCGGCATGATGTAGGCGGCGCGACTCATGCTCTCGGCGCCACCGGCCAGGGTGATGTCGCAATCGCCCAGCAGAATGTGTTGTGACGCCGACACGATCGCCTGCAAGCCCGAGCCGCACAGGCGGTTGACGGTGAGGCAGGGCGTGCCGTGGGCAAGGCCGCCATCGATCGCGGCAACGCGGGACAGGTACATATCGCGCGCCTCACCATGAATGACGCTGCCAAACACCACATGCCCCACTGCCGCGGCGTCGATATTCGCGCGGGTCACCGCCTCGCGCACGACCGTGGCGCCAAGCGCCGTTGGCGCGATATCTTTCAGCGATCCGCCGTAGTCACCAATCGCGGTACGTACGCCCGAGAGCACCACTACTTCACGCTGCGCCATAACCGTCTCCTTGAATGCGCTTGAACCCGCCTGTTATTTTTCCGCAACGCGAAGTCTGGCGCGCAAATCATGCGCGTCACTTGCCGTCACCGTCACCTCTGCCCAATCGCCGGCCTTAAGCCGCCCCGGCTTGGCGATCCGCACCACCCCGTCGATCTCGGGCGCATCGGCAGACGAGCGGGCCAGGGCAACGCCGTCCCGCACCGCGTCGACCAGCACGCGCATATCCTGTCCGACCTTGCGCGCGAGCCGACGCGTGCTGATTTTCTCCTGTGCGGCCATGAAACGCGCCTGGCGTTCATGCTTGATTTCTTCGGGCACCGCACCGGGCAGCGCATTGGCCGCCGCGCCATCGACATCGGAATAGGCAAAACAACCGACGCGGTCAAGCTCGGCCTCTTCGAGAAAATCCAGCAACTCGCCAAACTCCGCTTCGGTCTCGCCGGGAAAGCCGACGATGAAGGTGCTGCGTATGGTCAATTCCGGGCAGGCAGCGCGCCAGGCGCGAATGCGGTCGAGGTTTTTTTCACCTGAAGCGGGACGCTTCATCAGCTTGAGAATGCGCGGATTCGAATGCTGGAACGGGACGTCCAGGTAGGGCAGCACCCGACCCTCGGCCATCAGCGGAATCACCTCGTCCACATGCGGATAGGGGTACACATAGTGCAGCCGGACCCAGACATCCAGATCGGCGAGGGCCCGCACCAGATCGTTCATGCGCGTCTTCACCGGCCTGCCCTGCCAGAACCCGGTGCGGTACTTCACATCCACCCCATAGGCGCTGGTGTCCTGGGAGATGACCAGCAATTCCTTGACACCCGCCGTGACGAGGTTTTGCGCCTCCTGCATGACCTCGCCGATGGGACGACTGACCAGATCACCGCGCATGGACGGAATGATGCAGAAGCTGCAGCGATGGTTGCAACCCTCGGATATCTTCAGGTAGGCATAGTGGGCGGGGGTAAGCTTGATACCCTGCGGCGGAACGAGGTCGGTGTAGGGATCGTGCGGCTTTGGCAGGTGCGCATGCACCGCCTTGAGCACACCGTCCGTGTCATGCGGCCCGGTCACGGCCAGAACCGCAGGATGCGCCGCCCGCACCACGCCGTCTTTTGCGCCAAGACAACCGGTGACGATGACTTTGCCGTTTTCCGACAGCGCCTCACCGATGGCATCGAGCGACTCCTCGACGGCGGAGTCGATAAAACCGCAGGTATTGACGATGACGATATCCGCCCCCTCGTAAGAGGGCGATATCGCGTAGCCCTCGGCGCGCAATTGCGTGAGGATGCGCTCGGAGTCGACGAGCGCCTTGGGGCAGCCCAGGGACACAAATCCCACTTTGGGCGTTATCAGTTTTTTTTCAGGTTTCATGTATTGGATTTGGCGCTTGCAACGCGGCCGGCGGTAATTAAACCGGGGCCAGCTTCAGACCGG
>CAMDRY010000079.1 GCA_945906975.1 Bordetella parapertussis
CATGGCGCTCGCTTCGGAGTTTTACGACGAGTCGGATTATTTCCGTACTTACAGCGCGTTTGCAGAATCGGTGCACAGGGCGTGAACATCCCGTTTCTAGACCTCGCGGCGATCAACGCCGAGGTAGGGACACAGCTCGACGCCGCCCTGACCCGCGTGCGGGCGGCATCCCATTACATTCTCGGCCCTGAGCTTGAGGCATTCGAGAATGAGTTTGCCAACTACTGCGGGGCCGGGCACTGTGTTGGCGTGGGTAACGGGCTTGAAGCGCTGGTCCTCGCGCTGCGCGCCGCCGGCATCGGCCCAGGCGATGAGGTCATCGTGCCCAGCCATACCTTCATCGCTACCTGGCTTGCGGTTACCGCCTGCGGGGCAACCGTCGTCCCGGTCGAGCCGATACCAGCCGGCTTCAACATCGACCCGTCGGGCATCGAAGCCGCAATCACGCCCCGGACGCGGGCGATCATACCGGTCCACCTTTACGGCGAGCCGGCCGACATGGATGCGATTAATGCCACAGCGCAAAAGCACGGACTGTTCGTACTTGAAGATGCCGCACAAGCGCATGGCGCGCGCTTCAAGGGGCGCCGCACCGGCGCACTGGGCCACGCCGCGGCGTTCAGTTTTTACCCGGCCAAGAACCTCGGGGCGCTGGGCGATGGCGGCGCAGTTGTAACCGGCGACAAAGCGCTGGCGGACAGGATACGGGCCCTGCGCAGCTACGGATCAACGGAACGCTACGCACATCCAATGCAGGGTGGCAATTCCCGTCTTGATGAAATGCAGGCAGCCTGCCTGCGCGTCAAGCTTCCCGGGCTGGATACGGGCAACGCACGCCGCCGCCAGCAGGCTGCCCGATACCTGGAGGCGTTGGCATCGACCAAGCTTGTGCTGCCAACCCCCGCGCCAGCAGGCGAACCGGTCTGGCATTTGTTCGTGGTGCAAAGCGCCGAACGCGGCCAGCTGCAGAAAACACTCGCCGCGGCGGGAATCGCCACGCTCATTCACTACCCGCGTCCGCCGCACCTGCAGGGCGCCTACGCCGCGATGGGTTTCGGTCGCGGCGCCTTCCCGCGCGCAGAAGCGCTGGCGGACCGGGTGTTGAGCCTGCCTATCGGCTGGGACTTTGATATTGCCGGAACTGCACAGGCGGTCGCTCAAGCGACCAAGATCTGATATGAGCCACACACCGCTTATAAGCGTATGTATGCCGGCCTACAACCACGCCGCTTATGTCGGATTTGCAATCGAAAGCATTCTCGCCCAGAGCTTCGGGGACTTTGAGCTGCTTATCAACGACGATTGCTCTTCGGACCTTACCTTCGAGGTCATTCGCTCCTATGAGGATCCGCGTATTAACGCGGTGCGCCAACCCCTGCGTTCGGGTCCAAGCGTCAATCTGAACGCCGCCATGCGCCGCGCACGCGGCAAGTACATCGCCTTGTGTGCGTCAGATGATCTGTGGTTGCCCGAAAAACTCGAAAGACAGCTCGGCTACATGGAGTCGCACCCGGAAGTCGCCGCCCTGTTCGGCATACCCTGGCTGATCGATTCTGATGGCACACGCATGGCCGATTCAGCCCACGGATCGCTCACCAAGGACATCGGTGGTGCAAACTTTGACAGGAAACAATGGCTCGCCTGGCTGTTCAAAAACGGAAACTGCCTTTGCGCCACCACCCCCTTGCTGAGGACCGATGCGGTGCGCGTAATCGGCGAGTTCGACCCGCTTATGCTGCAGTTGCAAGACTACGACTACTGGGTGCGGCTGCTTGGCAAGTACGAACTGCGCCTCTCGCAAGAGAGGCTGGTGGAGTACAGGCTTAACACCGGCGGCGGCAATATTTCCCGCGCCTCCATGCCCGCGGGCGCGCGCCTCACCCATGAGTACTATCGCGTACTGCGCCATTTTGCTGATGGCGCGGCGGCCGATGCGGTTGCCGGCGCGCCACTCGAGGGCGATCCGCTGATTACCTGGCAACCGGCCGCCCCAAGCCGCGACCTGCGCCTGGCGGAACACGCGTTGCAATGCGCCATGGCCTCCCCGCAGGCGCCGGCGTTTTTCCTGTTCGCCATGGACTGCCTGCACCGCTACGGCGGCACCGAAAGCGCACTGGTGGGGGCCGCCACCGAATCACAGCTGTTCACCCTGCCGCTGTTCGAAGTCAGCGGATCATCGCTCGCGCAGGATGTCATGCTGGGGATGCGCAAGGTGATTTCGGCCGAACAGGCGCTGATGACAATGCAGCACGAGCTTAATGTGCTGCGCGCCGAAAAAAAAACCTGGGCCGCGCCACCGCTTGCCGCCCCCGCACAACGCCTGCCAGCGCAACAGCCCGAACCGGGCGCCGGCCCCGTGAATGCGCTGCGCCGGCTTCTGGGGCGAGCCAAAAAACCTTAGCAAGCAGACCCTCACCCGATGCGCGTTCTTGAGCAATTCAAATCACTTCTAAGCGGACGCGCGTCGCGGGAGACGCGTGCACTGGCGCATCTCGCGCAGGCGTCGGCCTTGTCGGCACAAGGCGACCTGGATGGCGCCATGGCGCAGCTTCACGCGGCGATCGCGCTATCGCCCGCAATGCCCGACCCCCATTACCGGCTCGGGCGCTGCCTGCTCAAAAAAAATAGCGATGCGGCAGCCGTGTCAGCGCTCACCGACGCCCTGGTCCGCACGCCCCCGTATCCACTGGCCCTGCATTGCCAGGTATTCCTGGCAGTGGCCAACTCAAGGCTGAGGCTGGGCCGTGGCGAAGCCGCCTTTTTCCCGCCACCCGCCCTCCCTGAAAAGCCCCCGCTCCTCTCGGTGATTATTTGCAGCATCGACGAAAAACGTTTTCAGCAGGCATCCGCGCTGTATATGCGCCTGCTGGAACGGGTACCGCACGAGATTATCGGCATCCACGACGCGCGCTCGCTGTGCGCAGGCTACAACCGCGGCGTCGCGCGCAGCAAGGGCGATATTCTTATTTTCTCGCATGATGACGTGGATATCCTCACGCCGGACTTCGCCGCACGCCTGGTTGCCAGCCTGGATCAGCACGACCTCATCGGCGCCGTCGGCGCGACCCATCTTTCGGGTGCGACCTGGTTTGGCGGCGGTTGGCCCAACCTGCGCGGCCAGGTCGGCGTTCCTGCCAATAACGGGGCCGGCACGGTCGCCAATTTTTTTGGCACTTATGGCCTGGCGGCTGGAAGCGTGCAGGTCATGGACGGCTTTTTTCTCGCAGCGCGAAGAGAACTCGCGCTACAACTGCCCTTCGATGAAAAGACCTTCGACGGCTGGCACCTCTACGACATCGACTTCAGCTTTTCCGCGCACCTGAAAGGCTACCGTTGCGCCATAGCCAACGACCAGGTGATGACGCACGCCTCGCGCGGGAAATTCGATGAAAAGTGGCGTTTCTACCGCGACCGTTTTCTAAACAAGCACGAGCGCCATCTGACCTTCACAGGGCCGGTCGGGTTTGCACAACTCGCGCCGCCGGCGATCGCCATGCCGTCAACAGAGGAATGGCTGTCCATCACCAAGCACCTGATTCTCGCCGGCCATCCGCCGTGTTGAAGGGGCTTTTCCAACGCTTGCGCCCGGCGGGCGTCGTTACAGTAGATGCGCTCTATCAACGCGCCGCGGCGGCATCGAATAAGGGCGATTTCCCTACCGCGATACGCCTCGCACGACAAGCCATCGACGCTGAACCGGACCTGCCCCCGCTGCACTACCTGCTCGGCTGCGGCCTCGAAGAGCAGAACGATTATGCCTCTGCCGCCCAGGTCTTCGCTGACTGCATCCGGCTCAAGCCCGCGTATCCACTCAGCCTGCAGGCTAGCGCCCACCATGCCCTTTGCCGCGCACGCATCGACCTTGCCGCCGGCCGGCAAGCCGGCGACATGACCCTGCCAGACTCCAAACGTAAAACCCTCTCGGTCATCATATGCAGCGCCAACGCGACCCGGTTCGCCGAAACCAAGGCCATGTACCAACAACTACTCGCCGGCCTTGAATACGAAATCATCGGCATTCACGATGCCAGTGCGCTCGCCTCGGGCTACAACCGCGGCCTGCGCGCCGCCTGCGGTGAAATCGTCATACTCGCCCATGATGATGCACGAATCGTCAATGCCGACTTTGCCGCGCGCCTGCTCGATGCGCTGGAAAGACACGATATCGTCGGCGTCGCCGGATCGCGAAAACTCCTTGGCGCGGCGTGGCATTTCGCCGGATATCCACATTTATGCGGGCAGGTCGCCATGCCCGGAGAGCAATTGGGGCGGATTACCACGCTGTTTGGGGTCAACGAGCCCGAAAGCGCCGGATTGCAGGCGCTTGACGGCGTTTTTCTCGCAATGCGCCGCGAAACTGCCCTACATGTCGGTTTTGACGAAGCCACGTTCGACGGCTGGCATCTCTATGATATGGATTTCAGCTACCGGGCGGCGCAAATGGGTCTCGATTGCGCCACCTGCAACAGCCTGCTGCTCGTACATGCCTCGCAAGGGGGCTACAATGCGGACTGGCTGCATTATGCACAGCGCTTTCTGGACAAACACAAGGCATCAGTCGGACCGATGCAAGCTTGGCATGAGCAGCCGCAGCTCGTATCGCTGCCGGTTCGTTCCGTTGAAGAATGGCGGCTGCTTACCGAACTGCTGACCAACGCCGGGCATTATTAGCCGGCGTCACAACCACCCGGACGGGATGCACCATGCCCTTCCAATATCCAGAACCGGTCGGAAAAATTCGCCCCGTTCCCATCTGACGCTTTATTCCGCCTGTTCCCAATGCCCCTCATCCAGCTCTCCCAGCTTTCCCTCGCCTACGGCCACGTACCGCTACTCGATCACGCCGACCTCATTATTGAGTCGGGCCAACGCATAGGCCTCATCGGCCGTAACGGCACCGGAAAATCCAGCCTGCTAAAAATTATCGCAGGCGAATCGACGGCGGACGACGGCAAAGTCTGGCGCGCGCCCGGCCTGAAACTGGCAAGCGTCAGCCAGGAACCGGCTGTCTCGCCGGGGCAGAGTGTTTTTGAGGCGGTGGCCGAGGGACTCGGGGACGGCAACCGTCTGCTGATCGACTACCACGCCGCCACCCATGCGCTTGCCGAAGCACACGACGATCCGGCCGCACTCGAACGCTTGCATCATGCGCAGGAGGCGCTGGACGCGAGCAACGGATGGACCTTGCAGCACAAGGTCGACACCACGCTGACGCGCTTGCAACTGGACGCGGACCGCCTCGTGTCGGAGCTGTCCGGCGGATTGAAAAAGCGTGTCGCACTGGCCCGTGCACTTGTCATGGAGCCGGACATGTTGATACTCGACGAGCCGACCAACCACCTTGATTTTTCCGCTATCGAGTGGCTGGAGGAAACCCTGTTGTCATTTTCCGGCAGCGTATTGTTCGTCACCCACGACCGGCGTTTTCTTGACCGCATCGCCAACCAGATCATTGAGCTCGACCGCGGCCACCTATCGTCGTATCCGGGCAATTTCAGCGCCTACCAAACACAAAAGGCCGCGGCACTGGAAACCGAAGCCGTGCACAGCCGCAAATTCGACAAGGTGCTGGCGCAAGAAGAGGCGTGGATACGCGAGGGCATCAAGGCGCGGCGCACCCGCAACGAAGGCCGGGTGCGCCGGCTCGAAGCATTGCGCCTGGAACGTGCCGCGCGGCGCGAGCGCGTCGGCAAAGTGCAGCTTGCCGTCGGCGAAGGCGAGCGTTCGGGAAAGCTGGTGGCCGAACTGGAGAACGTCAGCAAGTCATACAAGGACGAAATGCGCGGCGACAACCGCGTGATAGACGACTTTTCCTGCCGCATCCTGCGCGGCGACAAGGTCGGACTGATAGGCCCCAACGGCAGCGGCAAGACCACGCTGCTCAGGCTGATCCTGGGCGAAATCGAGGCCGACGCCGGCCAGATCAAGCTGGGCACCAAGCTCAGCATTGCCTACTTCGACCAGTTCCGCGAAACTCTCGACGAAGAGGCAACACTCGCCGACACCATCAGCCCCGGCTCCGACTTTGTCGAAGTCGATGGGGTGCGCAAGCATGTCATCAGCTACCTTGGCGATTTTCTCTTTCCACCGGCGCGCGCCAAGGCCCCGGTCAAGGCACTTTCGGGCGGGGAACGCAACCGCCTACTGCTGGCGCGCCTGTTCACGCGCTCGGCCAACGTGCTGGTTCTCGATGAACCGACCAATGACCTGGATATCGAAACCCTAGAGTTGCTCGAGGATTTGCTGCAGGACTACACCGGCACGCTATTTCTGGTCAGCCACGACCGGGTCTTTCTGGACAACGTCGTCACACAGACCATCGTCAGCGAGGGCGACGGCCAATGGAAAGAATACGCCGGCGGCTATACCGATTGGCAGCGCGCCAAGAACGCGGGTAAATCGGAGACGACGGCCGAGCCGGTCGAAAAAAAGTCGGAGAAGCGACCGGCTCAGGCGGCCCCAAAATCACGTCTCAGCTACAAGGAGAACCGCGAACTCGCGGAGTTGCCGGAAAAAATGCAGGCAATGGAATCGGAGCAGCAGGACATAACGACACGCCTCGCCGACACCACCCTGTACCGCGACCATCCCGGTGAGGTCAAGCCGCTGCAGGCGCGTTTCGCCGAGTTGGAAGAAAAGCTGCTGGCGGCCCTGCAACGCTGGGAGGCGCTCGAAGCAAAAAAATAGCGCCTGCCGGCGCGGCTACTGCTGTTCTATTTTTCGCGCATCCACGACGCGCTTCCACTTGCTGATTTCCCGTTCGATGTACTGGCGCATCTCCTCCGGACTGCTGGCCCGCGCCTCCCCGCCCAGATCCTGAAGTCTCTTGCGGATATCAGGCTGGTCGAGGGCAAGCCGCACTTCGCGGTTAAGCCTGTCGACAATCGCCGGTGGGGTGCCCGCAGTCGTCGCCAGGCCGAGGAAGGAACTGACCTCGTAACCGGGCAGTATATCGGCGAGCGCCGGCACACCCGGCAGCGCCGCCACGCGGGCGGCGGAAGTAACCGCAAGCGGGCGCAGCTTGCCGGCCTGAACCTGCGTAACCGTCAGCGTCATCGTCTCGAACATGACATCGACACGGCCGGCCATCAATTCGGTCACCGCCGTGGTTCCCCCCTTGAACGGGACATGCGTCATTTCAACGCCGGCCATCACATTGAATAATTCGGTGGAAAGGTGGTGCAGCGTGCCGATCCCGGCAGTGGCGTAATTGAGCTTTCCGGGATTGGCCTTGGCGTAGGCGATCAGCTCCTCGATGGACTTGAACGGCGAAGCGGGTGTGACGCTGACGACAAAAGGATAAAAAGTGAGCGGCGAAATCATGGCAAAGTCCCGCACCGGGTCGTAGGGCAGTTTTTTGAGCATGGCCGACTGCGCCGGGTAACCGCCGGTAATCACGATCAGCGTGTAGCCATCGGGCGCCGCCTTCGCCACGTATTCATTGGCGATCATGCCTCCCGCGCCCGTGCGCGTTTCAACAATCACCTGCTGCTTGAGCGATTCGGACAGTTTTTGCGCGATCAGCCGCGCAACAATGTCGGAACTGCCGCCTGCGGCAAAGCCGTTGACGATACGGATGACCTTGGTCGGATATTCCTGGGCGCGCAGTGAAAACGGCGCGAGCGCGGCGGCGCAAGCACCTGCGATCAGCCCACGTCGGCGGGTAGGGGATGGCTGGTTCATTTTTTTTCCTCCTGCGGGTTGATCCGCTTTTTTATTTCACAGGATTCAGGAACACCTGATACTCGAACACCGCATTCTGGCATGCAGCCTTGAATTTTTTATTGTCGCCCTTATCCAGCGTCACCGGCGTGTAACCGGCGCCGGCGACCTCGACACGATCGACGCAGGCTGCAGCATCCACGCTGGTGAAAAAATTACGCGTCCTGCCGCGGTTGTCAATGACGGGGCCGAGCGAAAATCTTCCGGCGGCATCGGTCGTCGCACCCTGCTCCGGAAAGTTGCTCAGACGAACCCGCGCACCCGCGACAGGTTTGCCGGAGACCGCATCGATCACCGTACCGATATGACGACCGGAGAGCCATTGCTCACTCGATTGGGGCACAGATATGCACGCAACGCTTACAGCCGCAGCAAGAACCGCCAGGCACAGGCCTGAAATCCGGCGTAGTCTCATCGCCATAGAAATTCAGGCAGACACAGAATGAATGAATGGAGGGCGATGTAGATACATGCTTCCGGCACTTCGAATCGCATTTTGTAGGAAAGTTTAAACCCGACTTTAAGGGGTCTTACCTGTTCGATTATAAGCCGTCGGGTTTGGCAAGCAACTCAAGGCTCGGGCTCGGGCGCTTGCTCGTTGATTTCCGCATCCCTGGAGCCGGCGAAATACCAAGGGTGCTGGAAAAACTCGCTTTCATGAGGGTGCCCTGGATCGTTGACCTCGGGCGACTCGCCCACGGGCACTTTGCCGTCACTGGCCTAGCCGGCAAAGGTCGCGCACTTGCCGACGTACCGGGGACTTGCCCGGCTTTGACTTCCCCCCAAGCCCGGTCAATGAGGCGGCGCTGCCTTGTCCGCCGCTGCCGGAGTGTCTTGAAACCGGCTCAGACTTGTGCCGGCACGGGTACAGTGTCCGCGGCCGCATAAACCGTTTAAAACCCGATTGTCCTGGCCTGCTGATAGGTGATTTCACTAGCCCTGCGCGTAGTCAGAACAACAAGTTTATATGAGGCATAAGCGTTGCCCATGGACTCGACAAACCCTAGCTTCTTTGCGCCAGTATGGGTCACGCATTTCAACCCGGAATAGTCCGGGCCATCCTGCAGAAGGATGGCCTTTCGGTTTATGAAGAGCGTCGGTTGCGCAACTGTGCGGTGATTAACCATCAGTTCAACATCTACCCCACCATGCCGGGCAATCGCGCTTTGGGACGACGCTTTTGTCCGTGACCCGTAGTGTGTTGACAACTGCTATACGTCACCGTAAGATGCGTATATCTGTTGTGTGTACGAACTAGGAGAAACCCATGCGCGATGCCGCCATCAACCTGCGGGCACGTCCCGAGCAGCGGGAGCTGATCGATCAGGCTGCGCAGCTGCTCGGCAAGAACCGCTCCGACTTCATGCTCGAAGCCGCCTGCGACAAGGCTCAGTCGGTATTACTCGATCAGGTATTTTTCAAATTGGATGCCGAGAAGTTCCGGCAGTTCACCAAGCTGCTCGACGCGCCGCCCGCGCGCAATCCGGGGCTTGAGCGCCTAATGGCGGTCAAGGCCCCCTGGGGCAGAAAGTCCGCGAAGGCCTGAGCTTGCAACTCGATCTGCCGGAGCCCTTGGTGGCTTCACATCGACTGGATGACTTCGAGTGCGGCGAGGTCGTGCTCGATGAATGGCTTAAGCGTCGGGCATTGTCCAACCAGTCAAGTGGTGCAAGCCGCACCTTCGTCGTCACCGACGAGGGCGGCCGCGTCCACGGTTACTACGCCATGGCGGCCGGCGCCGTTTCGCACCACCTCGCAACGAGCGGCGTGCGACGCAACATGCCTGATCCGGTTCCTGTCATGGTTCTCGCCCGGCTTGCGGTCGATCGCGGGGCGCAGGGATTGCACTTGGGCGCCGCCTTGCTGCAGGACGCGGTCAATCGCGCGGTGGCCGTATCGCAGAACGCGGGCGTAAGAGCCCTTCTCGTGCATGCCCTTCACGAGAAGGCCAAGCAGTTTTACGAACACTACGGGTTTCAGCCCTCGTCGACGCATCCGATGACGCTCATGCTGCGCTTGAGCAGCGTGAAGGCCTGACAATATCTTTCCCGCGGTCTCGTACTGCGCTATTCCCGGCGGCCCGAGTTGGTTCTTGTCTAAGCTGCCGACATAGAGATCATCAACAATCGAGAAGGACGCGGACGGCTTCTGCGCAACCGTTGGCGACGCGATCATCCGCTTCACGCTGGACCCTCCCGGCACTGAACGCAACAACGGCCAGCTGCGCCCGGTCCGCACATCAAAGGAGCCAAAGAGTCTGCAACTCAAACTGTCGTGGTG
>CAMDRY010000080.1 GCA_945906975.1 Bordetella parapertussis
ATTCGGGGATACCCGCCTCGAACGTGTCGTCGCCGCGCACAATGGCCTCGTAGACCTTGGTACGGCCGGAAATGTCGTCTGACTTGACCGTCAGCATCTCCTGCAGCGTGTACGCCGCGCCGTAGGCCTCGAGCGCCCAGACCTCCATCTCGCCAAAACGCTGGCCGCCGAACTGCGCCTTGCCGCCCAGCGGTTGCTGGGTAACCAGACTGTAAGGACCGGTCGAGCGCGCATGCATCTTGTCATCGACAAGGTGGTGCAGCTTGAGCACGTGCATGTAACCGACAGTCACCAACCGGTCGAACTGCTCGCCGGTGTGGCCGTTGTAGAGCGTGACCTGCGTCTTGCCCGGATTGAAACCCAGCTGTTTGGTACGCAGATCGTCGTCCGGGAAGGCCAGATCAAGCATGGCGCGGATTTCGCCCTCGTTGGCCCCATCGAACACGGGCGTCGCGAAAGGAACGCCGTGCTTAAGGTTGGAGGCGAGCTCCATCACCTCCTGGTCGGTCAGGCTGGCGATGTCTTCTGGCTTGCCGCTGTCGTTATATATCTTGGTCAGGAACTTGCGCACATCAGCAGTCTTCGAATGCTGCTTCAGCATCTCACCGATCTTGATGCCCAGCCCCTTCGCAGCCCAACCAAGGTGTGTTTCAAGGATTTGTCCAACGTTCATGCGCGAAGGCACGCCCAGCGGGTTCAGCACCACATCAACCGGCGTGCCATCCGCCATGTAGGGCATGTCTTCAACCGGAACAATCTTGGAGATCACGCCCTTGTTACCGTGACGGCCGGCCATCTTGTCGCCAGGCTGCAGGCGGCGCTTAACCGCCACATAAACCTTGACCATTTTTTGCACCCCGGGCGGCAATTCGTCACCCTGAGTGAGCTTTTTCTTTTTCGCCTCGAAGGCCACGTCGAAATCGACCCGCTTTTGCTCAAGACTTGCACGCAGGGACTCTAACTGCGCCGCCGACTCGTCGCTGGTCAGACGGATATCGAACCAGTGATAACGCTCGTTATCGTCAAGATAGCTCTTGGTGATCTTGGAACCCTTGGCGAGCTTTTGGGGACCGCCATTGGCCGTCTTGCCAACCAGCAGGCGTTCAATTCGGCCGAACGTGTCGCCCTCAACTATTCGCATCTGGTCGGCGAGATCCTTCTTGTACCGTTTCAGTTCATCGTCGATGATCTGGGCGGCGCGCTTGTCACGATCGATGCCCTCGCGGGTGAACACCTGCACATCTATCACCGTTCCGGAAATACCGGACGGGACGCGCAAAGAAGTGTCCTTCACATCAGAAGCCTTCTCGCCAAAAATCGCACGTAGCAGCTTCTCTTCAGGCGTCAATTGCGTCTCACCCTTGGGCGTGACTTTGCCGACCAGAACATCCCCGGCCTCCACCTCGGCGCCGATATAAACGATACCCGCATCATCGAGTCGGCCTAGCTGGCCTTCAGACAGGTTTGAAATATCGCGGGTTATTTCCTCAGGGCCGAGCTTGGTGTCGCGTGCAACAACGGTGAGCTCCTCGATATGGATAGAGGTATAACGATCTTCGGCTACCACACGCTCCGAAATCAAAATCGAGTCTTCGAAGTTGTAGCCATTCCAAGGCATGAAAGCGACCAACATGTTCTGCCCAAGCGCCAATTCGCCCATATCCGTTGAGGCGCCATCGGCAACCACATCGCCCTTCGCGATGGTTTCCCCAACCTTGACCAGCGGCCGCTGATTAATGTTGGTGTTCTGGTTGGAACGGGTGTACTTCATCAGATTGTAGATATCGACACCCACATCGCCTGCCACCGTCTCGTCGTCATTGACGCGAACGACGATGCGGCTGGCGTCGACATAATCGACGACTCCGCCGCGCAGAGTCTGCACCGCAGTGCCCGAGTCAACCGCTACCGTGCGTTCAATACCTGTCCCCACAAGCGCTTTTTCAGGACGTAGGCAGGGCACCGCCTGGCGCTGCATATTGGATCCCATTAACGCGCGGTTGGCGTCATCGTGCTCAAGGAAGGGGATCAACGATGCCGCCACGGAAACAATTTGTGCCGGTGCCACGTCCATGTATTGGACCCGGTCTGCCGTCGCCAGCGTGAACTCGTTTTTGTAACGGCATGAAACCAAGCCATCCTGAAGCTTGCCCACCTTGTCGAGTTGCGCGTTGGCCTGCGCGATCATAAAGTTCGATTCCTCGATTGCGGAGAGGAAATCGATCTGGTCTGTAACCTTGCTTCCAACGACCTTGCGGTACGGTGTTTCCATAAAACCGTACTCGTTGGTTCGCGCATACAAGGCGAGCGAATTGATGAGGCCGATGTTCGGGCCTTCGGGTGTTTCGATAGGGCAGACACGTCCATAGTGCGTCGGATGCACGTCCCGCACCTCGAAGCCGGCGCGCTCGCGCGTCAGGCCGCCAGGCCCGAGCGCCGACACACGACGTTTGTGCGTAATCTCGGACAGCGGGTTTGTCTGGTCCATGAACTGCGACAACTGGCTCGAGCCGAAGAACTCCTTGATTGCGGCCGAAATCGGCTTTGCATTGATCAGGTCATGCGGCATCAGGTTGTCGGACTCGGCCTGTGACAGACGCTCCTTGACCGCGCGCTCCACGCGCACAAGTCCGGCCCGGAACTGGTTTTCTGCCAACTCGCCCACCGAGCGCACGCGCCGGTTGCCAAGGTGATCAATATCATCGATCTCGCCGCGGCCGTTGCGCAACTCGACCAGAATGCCAACTACTGCGATGACATCGTCATTTGATAGCACGCCGGACCCAAGAGCGTCCCTAGGGCCTACGCGCTCATAAAAACGCTTAGACCAATCCGGGGACTTGTCCTCTTTTTTCTCCGGATAGGCGCGGCGGTTGAATTTCATGCGGCCAACGCCGGACAGATCGTAGCGATCTGCGTTGTAAAAAAGGCCGTTGAACAGCGTTTCAACGGCGTCCTCGGTCGGCGGTTCGCCGGGGCGCATCATGCGGTAAATGGCAACGCGGGCGGCGGTCTGGTCGGCCGTCTCATCAATCCTGAGGGTATTCGAGATATACCCGCCCTGATCAAGGTCATTGGTATAGAGCGTCTTGATGGACTCGACACCCGCCTCCTGCAACTTCACCAGCAGCGTGTCGGTGATTTCCTCATTGGCATTGGCGAGAATTTCGCCGCTTGCCGTGTCAATGACGTTATGTGCCAGAACACGACCAAACAGGAAGTCCTGCGGCACCGTGATCTTCTTCAGGCCGGCGGCCTCCATGTCTCGAATATGCTTGACCGTGATGCGCTTATCTTTGGGCACAAGCACCTTGTCGTGCTTGTCCACGATATCGAAACTGGCTATCTCGCCGCGCATGCGCTCGGGCACCAGCTCAAACTGCACGCCTTTTTTCGACAACTGGAAGTTCTCGAAATCGTAAAACGCCGACAAAATCTGTTCCGGGCTCATACCGATAGCCTTGAGCAAAATCGTCACCGGCATCTTACGGCGGCGGTCGACGCGGAAGAACAGAACATCCTTGGGATCAAATTCGAAATCCAGCCAGGACCCGCGGTAAGGAATGATTCTCGCAGAGAACAGCAGTTTGCCGGAGCTGTGCGTCTTGCCGCGGTCATGCTCGAAGAACACGCCAGGCGAGCGGTGCAACTGCGAAACAATGACACGCTCCGTCCCGTTGATGACAAACGAACCGGTGGTCGTCATGAGCGGGATCTCGCCCATGTAAACCTCCTGCTCCTTCACCTCCTTGATAGTCGGTTTCGCCGCCTCTTTGTCCATGATCGTGAGGCGAACGCGCGCGCGCAGCGGACTGGCGAACGTGAGGCCCCGCTGCTGGCATTCTTTCACGTCAAACGGCGGTTCGCCGAGTGCGTAGGCAACGAAATCGAGCTTGGCATTGCCCGAATGGCTGGTGATCGGGAATATCGAATGGAAGGCCGCCTGAAGGCCTTCTGTTTTCCGCTTTTCGACAGGAATGGCAGCCTGAAGGAACGCGGTGTAGGACTCCAACTGGGTGGCCAGGAGAAAAGGCACATTCAGCACGCTTGCGCGCTTTGCAAAGCTCTTGCGAATGCGTTTCTTCTCGGTCGTCGAATATATCGTGGGCATCATGAAAAAGCTCCAGGTCAGGAACCAGGGTTCGGGCGGGAGAAGACGCGCATTTTGTCCGCTCCCGTCCGAGCTCTCGCTCGGTTGTCTAAACGCGCTGCTTCGGCATACACATCACGAACAGCTCAAGCAAAACGAAACTTCCGGCG
This sequence comes from Bordetella parapertussis, assembly GCA_945906975.1. The sequence continues at coordinate 4,261 of CAMDRY010000080.1, forward strand.
GTGCCGCGAGGCGCCGCCGGAGCTGTTTCAGGACTGCAATTACTTCAATTCAGCCGTGGCACCGGCATCCAGCAGCTTCTTGAGGATTGCCTCGGCATCAGCCTTGTTGGTACCTTCCTTAACGGCCTTGGGCGCACCGTCGACCAAATCTTTGGCTTCTTTGAGTCCCAGGCCGGTCACTTCACGAACAGCCTTGATAACGTTCACCTTGTTCTCGCCTGCTGCCAAGAGCATCACGGTGAATTCGGTCTTTTCTTCAACAGCGGCAGCACCACCGGCGGCCGGGGCGGCCACGGCGACCGCCGCAGCTGCGGCGGAAACGCCAAATTTTTCTTCCATGTCCTTGATCAACTGGGACAGCTCCAGCACGGTCATGTTTGCAACGGCGTCCAGAATTTCTGCTTTTGCGACAGTCATTTGTTACTCCTGAATCAGAATTAGTCTTTGGTTAATTGGTGCGAAAACGGGCGTGGATCAGGCCGAGGCCTTTTCCTTTTGGTCGCGTACTGCTGCAAGGGTGCGCACAAAGCGGCTCGGAACTTCGTTGAGCGTTTGCACGAACTTCGCAACAGGCGCTTGCATGGTACCCAGCAGCATCGAGAGCAGTTGTTCACGGCTGGGCATATTGGCGAGCGCTGCGACTTCCGTGGCGGAGATCACTGCGTTCGGCATGGCGCCGGCCTTGATTACGAACTTATCGTTTGCTTTCGCGAACTCATGCAGCACCTTTGCGGCAGCAACCGGGTCGGACGAAATGCCGTAGACCAGCGGTCCGATCATCTGATCGGCCAGCTTTTCAAACGGCGTGTCCTTCACGGCGCGACGCGCCAAGCTGTTTTTGAGCACGCGCAGGTACACCCCCGAGGTACGGGCTTTCGCCCGCAACTGGGTCATGCTGCCCACTCCCAGACCACGGTACTCGGCGACGACGATTGCCTGAGCCTTCGCGACTTGCGCGGAGACATCGGCAACTACCGCCTTTTTCTCTTCGAGATTGAGACCCAAGGTCTACCTCCAGTTAAATGCAACGTTCAAAAAACAGACTGCAACTCCGGAACCCGGTGCCACACCCTGCCCTCCTTCCGCTGCGTTGCTTTTCACGGCGACCTTGCATTCAGATTCGGATGAATCCTTAGTTCGGGTACGCCATCTGCGTAGGACGCATTTCGCTGGTGAAGAACTGCAAACTTCAACCTATCCCTGCGATTAAACCCTTTCGGATACCTACGGTCTTTGACGGCAGCGGCGGCGCGTTCAACTGCGCAGCTGCGGCCCAAAGTCCTGCCCCGGCGCTACCGGGGGCTAAATTGACGAGCCGCTCAGGCACTCAAGCTACCCAGATCGACCCTGACACCCGGCCCCATGGTGCTGGTGACCGACAGCTTCTTGATATAGATGCCCTTGGATGTAGCCGGCTTGGACTTGTTCAATGCTTCAATGAGCGCAACCAGGTTTTCACGCAACTGCTCAGGCGAAAACGAGGCACGACCGATGGAGCACTGCACGATTCCCGCCTTATCGGCGCGGTATTGCACCTGACCAGCTTTGGCATTTTTAACAGCGGTCGCCACATCAGGGGTGACCGTTCCGACCTTCGGGTTTGGCATCAAGCCGCGGGGGCCGAGCACCTGGCCCAGCGCTCCGACGATCCGCATCGTGTCCGGGCTGGCGATAACCACGTCAAAATCAATCTTTCCGCCCTTGATGGACTCGGCGAGATCTTCCATGCCGACGATATCCGCTCCGGCAGCCTTGGCAGCCACGGCCTTTTCGCCCTGCGCAAATACCGCAACGCGGACGTTTTTGCCGGTACCGGCCGGCAACACAACCGCGCCACGTACGGTTTGGTCGGATTTCTTGGCGTCGATACCAAGGTTCACCGCGATGTCCACCGACTCATCAAATTTGGCCGTGGCGGCCTTTTTGACGAAGTTCAGCGCATCGATGATCGGATACGGTTTATTGTGCTCGACTAGGCCGTCAAAACCTTTTTGGCGCTTGGTCAGCTTAAGTTTAACGTCGCTCATTTCACACCCTCCACCGTGATGCCCATGGAACGTGCGCTGCCTGCGATGGTGCGTACGGCCGCATCCAGATCGGAAGCGGTCAGATCGGGCATTTTCGCCTTGGCGATATCCTCGGCCTGGGCACGCGTCAGCTTGCCCACCTTGTCCATATGGGGAATCTTGCTACCCTTCTCTATACCGGCGGCCTTTTTGATCAGAATGGTCGCGGGCGGGGTCTTCATGATGAAGGTGAAGCTCTTGTCCGCGAACGCCGTAATCACCACGGGAATCGGCAGACCCGGCTCGAGTTTCTGCGTCTGGGCGTTAAACGCCTTGCAGAATTCCATGATGTTCAGGCCTCGCTGGCCCAATGCAGGCCCGATGGGCGGGCTAGGATTCGCTTTGCCTGCAGGGACCTGCAGCTTGATAAAACCAATTATCTTCTTTGCCACTTGCGTGACTCCTTTACTGTGGGTTCAACCGCCCGCCGCCCAATCCGCTGGGAAACAGGGCTCCCCGTTAAAAAAACGCGGGTCACCCCACGCCGCAAAAATCAAGTCTTCAGGCCTTCTCGACCTGGCCAAACTCCAACTCCACCGGCGTGGCGCGACCGAAAATCGTGACTGAAACACGCAGTTTGGATTTGTCGTAATTGACGTCTTCGACCGACCCGTGAAAGTCCGTGAACGGGCCCTCCTTTACGCGAACGGCCTCGCCCACCTCGAAAAGCACCTTGGGCTTGGGCTTTTCTACGCCCTCCTGCATCTGGTGCATGATCTGATCGACTTCCTTGATGGAAATCGGCGTTGGCCGCGAGGCCGTTCCGCCGACAAAACCGGTCACCTTGTTCGTGCTTTTCACGAGGTGCCAGGTCTGATCGTTCATTTCCATTTCCACCAGAACATAACCAGGGAAAAATTTCCGCTCGGAAATGTTTTTTTGGCCGCCCTTCATCTCGACCACTTCTTCGGTCGGCACTAGAATTTTGCCAAACATGTCGGACATGTCGGCGCGGCGGATGCGGTCTTCTAAGGCCCTTTGCACCGATTTTTCGAAGCCGGAATATGCGTGAACAACATACCAGCGCTTACCCGCGATAACAGCCGTATTGGCGCTCATTATTTCCTCCAGCCCAGAACCAGATCATACAAGACGTACTCCAGCGATTTGTCGGTGAGCCAGAGAAAAACTGCCATAGCCACCATGAAGGCGAACACAACCCCTGTCGTTTGCAGCGATTCCTTGCGTGTCGGCCAGACCACCTTCTTTGTTTCGACAACGGCTTCCTGCGCAAACGCAAGCGTCTGCTGGCCTGGCGCGGTAAACCACCCGACGGCGATACCTGCCGCAAAACCGGCAATGATGGCCGCCACGCGCAAAACAAGCGCGCTATCGGACAGAAAATAAAAGCCTGCAATGCCACCCACCATGAGCAGTACCGCGACCACCAACTTGATCTTGTCCACCATCACCTGTCCGTCTGCGCGAACCGCGCCTGAGGATTGCATCATTACTTCCTTAATACGCCGTCCGATGCCTGCTGCTCACCGGCACGATGCCCAACGTGCACGTATAACTGTCCAATGTCGCTTGGCAGGCCAAGAGGGAATCGAACCCCCAACCTTCGGTTTTGGAGACCGACGCTCTGCCAGTTGAGCTATTGGCCTGCGGTTGAACCCTTGAGACCGTTAATGCGGCCCGTTATTCGATGACCTTGGCTACGACGCCGGCGCCGACGGTTTTGCCGCCCTCACGGATGGCAAAGCGCAGGCCTTGTTCCATCGCGATCGGGGCGATCAACGTCACCACCATCTTGATGTTGTCTCCCGGCATCACCATCTCCGTGCCCTCGGGCAACTGCACCGCCCCGGTCACGTCCGTCGTACGGAAATAAAACTGCGGCCTGTAGTTGTTGAAGAACGGCGTGTGACGTCCGCCCTCGTCCTTCGACAGGATGTACACCTCGCACTCAAACTTCGTGTGCGGATTGATCGAACCGGGCTTGGACAGAACCTGACCGCGCTCCACCTCCTCACGCTTGGTCCCCCGCAGCAGCACACCAACGTTGTCACCGGCCTGCCCCTGGTCCAGCAACTTCCTGAACATCTCCACACCCGTGCACACCGTCTTGAGCGTCGGCTTCAGCCCCACAATCTCCAGCTCCTCGCCAACCTTGACCACGCCGCGCTCCACCCGACCGGTCACCACCGTGCCACGGCCCGAGATCGAGAACACATCCTCAACGGGCATCAGGAACGGACCGTCGATCGCACGCTTTGGCATCGGAATGTACGTGTCCAGCGCCTCGGCCAGCTTGAAAATAGAACCCTCGCCCATGTCGCTCTTGTCACCCTCGAGCGCCTTGAGCGCGCTACCGATGATGATCGGCGTGTCATCGCCGGGAAATTCGTACTTGGACAGCAACTCGCGCACCTCCATCTCCACCAGCTCGAGCAACTCCTTGTCATCCACCATGTCCGCTTTGTTCATGTAGACAATGATGTACGGCACGCCAACCTGGCGCGCCAGCAAAATGTGCTCGCGCGTCTGGGGCATCGGGCCGTCGGCCGAACTCACCACCAGAATCGCGCCGTCCATCTGCGCCGCTCCGGTGATCATGTTCTTGATGTAGTCGGCGTGCCCCGGGCAGTCAACGTGCGCGTAGTGACGGTTCGCCGTCTCATACTCTACGTGCGCAGTGTTAATCGTGATGCCCCGCGCCTTCTCTTCCGGTGCCGAGTCAATCTGGTCGTAGGCTTTCGCCTCTCCGCCAAATTTCTTCGATAGCACCGACGTTATCGCCGCCGTCAGCGTCGTCTTGCCGTGGTCTACGTGACCGATCGTCCCCACGTTCACGTGAGGCTTCGTACGCTCAAACTTGCCCTTGGCCATGATCTCTTACCCTGTTAAGTCGACAATAAATAAATAAAACCTGTGGTGCCGTTGGCGCGGATTGAACGCGCGACCTCTCCCTTACCAAGGGAGTGCTCTACCACTGAGCTACAACGGCGATACTTTCAAACAAATCCAAAATTCGCCGCCCGGGCCCCTCTTCATCCCGTACCGCGTGCCACATTCGGCCACTTGGAGCGGGTGAAGGGAATCGAACCCTCGTCATAAGCTTGGAAGGCTTCTGCTCTACCATTGAGCTACACCCGCGTTCCTTTACCCCTCTCCGCCAAACCCCGCCCGTCTTTGAACACACCAAGCGCTGGTGGAGGAGGTTGGATTCGAACCAACGTAGGCGTAAGCCAACAGATTTACAGTCTGCCCCCTTTAACCACTCGGGCACCCCTCCAGCGAAACCGCTGATTATGAAGAGTTTTGGAGGCCATGTCAAACCGGATGATCAACCACCGACCAAGCCGGTAGCGGCGCATCAGCATGGCCAAGGGACTTAAGCGTGTAACATTGCCCTTCTCCAGCAAACGTCGATGGCGCCTTGCGGACCGCATTTCCTAAGCCAGCCCAAATTCGTCGCTCCTTTGCAGTTGAATAAAATTCCTATGTAGGTGCTCACTAACATGGCAAAAGCCTTCGCCTTCCTGGCCGACTTGGCCGACTTGGCCGCAAAGAAAACCAGCTTCATCAAACCTTCCGCCAACGAATATGCAGTTACATCCGAAGGGGATCCTAACACCGGCGCCATCGT
>CAMDRY010000081.1 GCA_945906975.1 Bordetella parapertussis
TATTAGCCAGCGATGGACGATGCCTATTCAGAACTGGAAACAAGCCATGAGTCAGCTTATGATTCACTTTGAAGCACAATTCAACAATGCCTAACAAAATCAAAAACACAAAATCCTGAACACCCTCAAAGACTTTGAAGGACTTCCTGCCGGATACCCAGAAACCACCCTTGCCAGACGATAAAAAGGAGAAGTAGGTGCGTTGATGCCCACCTCCTATAATCCAGTAAATCTCGGAGCCGGAGGTCATGTCATGCGAGTAGTCCTGTGCTTACCCACGCAGACTGCGATCATGAATCGTAACTCCCCCGATCCAACCCGCGTTCCTCGACGGACGATGGGATTGCTATTGACCGCAATTCTTGGAATCCTGTTACCCCTTGCGGCATTGGCGCAGTCTTATCCTCTCAAAACCGTGCGCGTCATCGTGCCGGCCGCCCCTGGAGGAGGCCTGGACCTGATCGCCCGCAACTTTACCCAGAAGCTGCCGCAGTTCTGGGGACAGCAGGCGGTGGTGGAAAACCGCGCCGGCGCGAATTTTATCGTCGGCACCGACGCGGTCGCGAAATCACCGCCGGATGGCTACACGCTGTTGCTGGTGAGCAGCAGCGCATTGACCATCAATCCGCTGGCCTACGCCAATTTGCCTTATCAGGCAAGCGATCTCGCGCCCATCACGCCGGTCACTTCGGGTGTTTTTGTGATGATCTCCAACATGGGAATACCGGCCGCGAACGTGCCGGAGTTTCTTGCACACCTTCGCGCCCATCCTGGCAAATTGAATCACGCCTCCAACAGTGCATCCACGCTCCTTGCCTCGGAGATGTTCAAGTGGATGGCCAAGGTCGACTACGCCGATATCAACTACAAGGGCGGCGCGCTTGCGGCAGCCAGCACCGCCGCGGGTGAGACCCAGTTTGCGATAGTCGACATGGGCAGCGCCACCACCTATTTGAAGTCTTCCAGAGTTCGCGCCCTGGCGGTCACATCTGGCCAGCGCCGCAAGCTTCAGCCGGATATCCCCACGCTGGCCGAATCGGGCTTGTCGGGATTCAACGTCACGGCGCTCACGTTGGTGATGGCGCCGGCGAAAACCCCCGCGGACCTGATCGCCAGAATCAATGGCGATCTGCTGCGAATATTGGCGATGCCCGATGTGATCGCGAGAATCGAGGCGAACGGCAGTGAAGTGGCCGCCAGTTCCCCCGAGGACGCCTCGAGGATGTTGCGCATGGAGACCGAGCAGTGGGCACGCCTTGTGCGCGAACGCAATATCAAGCTGCAATAATCGACACTTCACGCGAATGGTTGGTAAAGCCTGGCCATCGCAGAATTGAAAAGCGAGGATCTGATGATGAGCACCAGAAAGGCAAGCCCCAAGAAAGACGTCTTGCAACTCCTGCCGCAAACTTCGGCCGGCACGCCCATGGGCACGCTGCTGCGCAGTTTCTGGCAGCCAGTGGCCATTGCCGCCGAACTGGAGAAAGGCCGCGCCAAACCGCTGCGTGTCATGGGCGAAGATTTGACTCTGTACCGCGGTGAAAGCGGCAAGGCCTTCCTGGTGGGGGGCCGTTGCGCCCATCGCTGCGTGGTGATGCACACCGGATGGGTGGAAAAAGACGATATCCGCTGCATGTACCACGGCTGGAAATACAACGGTTCGGGTCAATGCATCGAGCAGCCTGCGGAGAAACGCCCGCGGCCGGAGCTGGTGAAGATAGAAGGCTATCCGGTGCATGAGTACGCCGGCCTGATATTCGCCTATATGGGAGAGGGGCCCGCGCCGGTGTTTCAGTTGCCGCGCAAGGATTTTCTCGAGGCCCCGGGCCGCATGCATTTTGCGCGCATGCAGGTGTGGGATTGCAACTGGTTTCAGCAGATCGAAAATTCGCTCGACTCATCGCACCTGTCGTTCGTGCATGTCTGGGGCGCGATGAGTCGGTTCGGCGAGGAAATTACCACGCGCATTCCGGATCTTGCGTTTTTCGAAACTCCGTCGGGCCTGCGCCAGGTGGCCACGCGCGGCAAAGACAATGTGCGCATCAGCAACTGGACTTTTCCCAACAACAATCACATCCGCTCGCCTGGCCCCGCGAAGACCGATCCCTGGGCCGACAGCACGGTCTATGCCGTGCCCATGGACGACGAGCGCACCTGGCGGTTCACGGTGACCACGGTGCCATCGACCACGCCCGAGAACGATGCGCGCATCCGCGCCGACCGGACCATTGTTTTCGATCCCTCGGATTACTACGAGGATTTGTTTTTCAAAAGAAAAGTCCCCGACTTCGGCCCTTCCATGCTGCTCACCACGCAGGACTATGTGGCGGTGCGCGGGCAGGGCGTGATCGTCGATCGTTCCAGGGAACGGCTGGCGCAGTCGGATGCGGGCATAGCCATGCTGAGACGACTATTCCTGCGCGAGCTCGATGCGATACAGAAGGGCAAGCCGACCAAGCAATGGCTTCGGCTCGAAAAAGACCCGGAGATGCCGATCCAGAAGCCCGATACCGACCGCGAGCGATCAAGCGTGGATTTCATTCCGGCCGAACTCCGCGCGAAGATCACCACATGAGCGTCGCGCAGGAATTGGCGAGGATCATCGAAAAGTTCCCGCCGTTGTTATCCGGGAAAGTCCTCTTGCTGACGATCGCCATCGGCGCGGGATGCCTTGCGATCCCCGTCCAGGCACAGTCCTTCCCAGTGAAGCCGGTGCGGCTGATTGTTCCCGCGGCCCCGGGCGGCGGCGTGGACTTCAGCGCGCGCAACTTCGCACCGGAATTGTCCAAACTGTGGGGCCAGCAGGTCATTATCGAAAACCGCGCGGGCGCGAATTTTGTCGTTGGCACCGAAGCCGCGTCGCGCGCCGCGCCGGATGGCTATACCTTGCTGATCGTCTCCTCGGGTGCGATCACCATGAATCCGTTGGTCTACGCGAGTCTGCCGTATAACGCGCAGGAACTCGCGCCGGTGATGCTGGTGAGCGCGGGAACCTTCGTGCTGCTGGTCAATGGCAGCCTGCCTGCGAATAACTTCCAGGAGTTTCTCAGCTTTTTGCGATCCAATCCGGGCAAACCGTTTCACGCCTCGAACAGCCCGAGCACCATCCTGCTCTCCGAGTTGTTCAAATCGATCGCAAAAGTCGACTATGCCGATATCAATTACAAGGGCGGCGTGATGGCCGCGGCGGCCACCGGCACCGGAGAAACCCAGTTCGCCATCGTCGACATCGGCAGCGCCACCGCGACCATGCGCAGCGGCCGCGCCAGGGTACTGGCGGTCACCACGCCGTATCGCTCCAAGGCCTTGCCCGAGGTGCCCACGTTCGCGGAAGCGGGCGTGCCGGGCTATGCGAGCAGCAACTGGATTGCGCTGTTCGCGCCCGCAAAGACGCCTCCCGAGATCATTGCAAAGATCAACCTTGATCTTCAGAAAGTGCTGGCCGACCCGCAGGTGGCGGCAAAATTCGCGAACCTGGGCAGCGACGTCATCGCAAGCTCGGTGGACGAGGCGGTCAAGTCCCTGCGCGCCGACGCCGAAAAATGGGCGCGTCTGGTGAAGGAGCGCAAGATCCGGTTTCAGGAGGGCAGCTAGACCGGCCGTTAACCATTAAATCCGGAATCGGCATCGCCAAACCCACCGGATTGACCATAATCGGCAACTGTGCGCTTTTCAAATATACAAAACATGACCAATTCGAGAATTTTAGCTCCCTCCAAAAGTTCAGCTCGGGTTTGATGTGACTATCAGTCTCGCTATCCACCATTCCCACCACACCAATTTGCCAAAAGGGCGAACGATATATTGACCTGAGGAAATCGGAGAGGCGACAATCGGAGATGGACACAATGAACACCAACGACAATCTAGACCTGCTGCACCAGACTGGGCCGGGCACTTTGATGGGCCGTCTGCTTCGCTGCTTCTGGCAACCGGTGGCCACCTCGGCATCGGTGGCCCCGGGCAAGGCGCGCGGTATTCGTATTCTTTGCGAAGATTTGACTGTGTATCGCGGAGAGAGCGGTGCCGCGCATCTGGTGGGTGGGCGCTGCGCGCATCGCGGCACGGCATTGCACACCGGCTGGGTGGAAGGCGACGATCTACGCTGCATGTATCACGGCTGGCGCTACGATAGCGCCGGCCTTTGCGTGGAGATTCCGGCCGAGCCGAAGGCGCGCGAACGCCCGCTTCGCGTCGCCGGGTACCCGGTGCACGAATACTCGGGGCTAATATTTGCTTACATGGGCGAAGGCGCGCCACCTGAATTCAAACTACCGCGCAAACACATGCTCGAAGAACCTGGTCGCCATATTGTCAATATCGAACAAGCCTGGGATTGCAATTGGTTTCAGCAGATTGAAAACTCATTGGATGCGGTGCACGTGAGTTTCGTGCATACATGGGGCAAATCAACCCGCTTCGATCAGGGCATCACCACTTCGATTCCCACGCTCTCTTTTGAGGAGACCTGTTCCGGCGTGCGCCAGTACGCCACGCGCTCCAAGGACAACGTGCGCGTGAGCGACTGGACTTTTCCCAATAACAACCACGTGTTGATGCCCGGCCCGCAAAAAGGCGACCCGTGGTCGAATGTCACCATTTGGCGAGTACCGATTGACGACCACCGCACCATGCGTTTTGCAATTTCCTCGTATCACAGCACCATGGGCGAGGAAGCCCGCCTGCTACGTGAAGGCCACGACTTTGCCTACAACCCGGCCGACGATTTCGACATGATTGTCAATCGACACGAATTGCCCGCGGTCAGCGACGCGCAAATGATCGCGGTGCAGGATTACGCGGCGGTGCGCGGCCAGGGCACGATCGCCAATCGCCTCGGAGAAAATCTATCTTTATCGGATGCGGGCATCCTGTTCGTGCGAAAGATCTTTATGCGTGAGATGGACGCCATCCGATTAGGCCAGCCCACCAAAGCCTGGACGCCGCTGGAAGAAAAATACGAACTGCCTGTCCCCGCCGCCGAGGGGCAGGCCGCACCAGGAGCAAAGCCGCAATGATTCTCACCGATGCCATCGCCCAGATTTTGAAAATAGAAGGGGTGGAACAAATCCTGTGTTACCCACGCCACGCACTCATTGACCCTTGTGCCAAGCTCGGAATGCGTCCCTACGTATGCCGTCAGGAGCGCGTCGGCATTGGCATGGCCGATGGCATTAGCCGCTCGACCAACGGCCGCCAGATAGGCGTGTTTCTAATGCAAGGCGGCGCGGGCATCGAGAATGGTTTCGGTGGCGTTGCGCAAGTGTTTGGCGACAACGTACCGGTGCTAATCCTGCCCACTGGTCCAGTCGGGCGCAATCACACTACGCCGCACTTTCAGGGCGTAAAGAACTTTGCCAACATCACCAAGTGGGTAACTGATATTGACAAACCTAATCGTATCGCCGAGATCATGCGCCGCGCATTTCATAACTTGCGCAATGGCAAGCCCGGCCCGGTGATGGTGGAGTTGCAAAGCGAATTTCTCAATGCGGAAATTGGCGAACTTGACTATGCGCCGGTGAAGCGCGTGCGCTCCGGCCCTGACCCCGCGGATGTCAAGACCGTGGCCGATTTGTTGTTAAAGGCCGAACGCCCGGTGATTCACGCCGGGCAAGGCGTGATGTATGGCGAAGCCACGGCGGAGTTGGTAAAACTTGCCGAGCTTTTGCAAATACCGGTGATGACCACCAACACCGGCAAAAGCGCCTTTCCCGAACACCATCCCCTGGCGCTAGGGGCTTCGACGGGCTCGGCACCCAAGGCGGTGTTTCATTTTCTCAAAAAAGCCGATCTCATCGTCGGCATTGGCGCAAGTTTCGCCATCAACCCCTGGACACCGAAAATTCCGCCGGGAAAGAAAATCGTACATATCACCAACGATGTCGGCGATATGTTCAAAGAGCGCGCCAATGTGGCCGCGATCCTGGGTGACGCGAAGCTTGTATTGCAGGCGTTAATCGACGAAATTGGATCGCGCAAGGGTAAAGCCGCCAATACCGCCGCCGAGATCCGTGCAGTGCGCGAGGAATGGCTCGCCGAATGGATGCCGGATTTGACTTCGTCCGAGGTGCCGATCAATCAGTTCCGCATCATTCATGACATCATGAACAATGTGGATCGGGAGAACACCATCGTTACGCACGAAGCAGGCAGCCCACGCGAGCAATTGGTGACCTTTTGGGAATCGCGCGCACCGCGTGGTTATCTCGGTTGGGGCAAATCCACGCAACTGGGGCATGGCCTGGGGCTCATCATGGGCGCGAAGATTGCCAATCCCGGAAAACTATGCATGAATTTCATGGGCGATGCCTCCATCGGTCAGGTGGGCATGGACATCGAAACCGCGGTGCGTAGCCGCCTTGGCATCATTACTACCGTATTCAACAACGGCATCATGGCGGGCGAAGTCGATTCCATGCCCTACGCCACCGAGAAGTTCGGCGCCTCGGACTTCACCGGCAACTACAGCGAAGTCGCCAAGGGCCTGGGCGCATGGTCGCGGCGTATCGACAAGCCGGAGGCCTACCTGCCCGCATTTCGCGAGGCGCAGGAAGCGGCGAAAGCGGGCCAGCCGGCGCTGATCGAAGTGATGTCGAAACAAAACCATAAGTTTTCGCGCTATTGATATGCCAATGCGAAGCGCCCTAACCCTCGCCACCGCGTGTTACTTAAGTGTATGGAGCACACAATCCTTTGCGCAAAGCTATCCGGTAAAGCCAGTGCGAGTCATCGTCCCTGCCGCGCCTGGGGGCGGCCTGGACCTCACCGCGCGCGCCTTCACACCGCGCCTGGCCGAGATCTTCGGTCAAAACGTGGTGATAGAAAACCGCGCCGGCGCCAATTTCATTCTCGGTACGGAGGCCGTGGCAAAGGCCACGCCCGACGGCTATACGCTGCTATACACCAGCCACGCCGCGCTCACCATCAATCCGGTGACCTACGCGAAGCTGCCCTATAGCACGCAAGACTTGGCGCCGATCACCATCGTCTACATCACGCCTTCAGCGCTATTAGTGAATGCCGCCCTGCCTATCAAATCCGTTCAAGATCTAGTCGCACAACTACGCGCCAACCCCGGCAAATTCAACCATGGCTCCAATAGCGCCTCCACCATGCTTGCCTCGGAATTACTGAAATCGATTGCCAAGGTCGACTACCAGGACATCAATTACAAAGGCGGCGTCCTGGCTGCGGCCGCTACGGCGGCCGGTGAAATTCAGTTTTGCATCGTTGACATGGGCAGCGCCACCGCGCCGATCAAATCGGGCCGCGTACGCCTCGTCGCCGTCACCACCCCGCAACGATCCAAACTCACCCCCGATACGCCGACCTTGGCCGAATCGGGCGTGCCTGGTTACGCCTATACGGGCATGACAGTACTGCTCGCGCCAGCAAAGACGCCAACCGAAATCGTTGCACGCACCAACGCCATCATGAAAAAAGTTCTCTCCGAACCCGAAATCATCTCGAAATTAGAGACCTATGGCGGCGAGGCGCAGTCCTCGAATAGCGCTGAAGAGGCGTCGAGAGTGTTGCGCGAGGAATTGGAGCGTTGGGAAAAATTGGTGAAGGATCGTGGGCTTAAGTTTCAGTAATATATTCAACTTGCGGCAAGCCGAACCAACTTGACCATGCGCCTGCGCGGCGCCACAAACACGCCAATCGGGATATTTGCCGGCGTCCATGGACACAACGTCCCCGAAACTGTCACCAACGACCGCCACAGGCGTCGAATTACAATAAATGACCACAATCTAAGTAGATTAACTTTCTCCTACAATTTAGATTACAGTCCTCATGCATCCTCGTCCCCTTTACCTTGATCGAATTGCCCCTCATCTGGGCAATCCGCTGATCAAGGTGCTCACCGGCATGCGTCGCGTTGACAAGAGCGCGGCTATTCGCTCACCCTGCCGACTATCTAGCACTGCTCCGGCCTGTGGCTGCCAGAAGGGTACGTCTCTCGCGATTGGCACCCCGCACCTTGCGGTGCTTCGTTACATTGTCAGGGTCGCTCTTTATTCAGACCCCTGATTCACCCGGTGACACGGGCGGTTCCCTCCTTTCCTTTATAGTGGGAACAACTTTCACAAGCGACTTCGTGTCGCACTTGATTTGACTATCTTATGTCCGGGGCGTCGTGCTATATTCGAATACATAGGGGCTCGCTAACTGGTATTTGACGTCGGCGAGTGGACGCTCAAGTATGATCAATTCGCCAATTGATGGGACTGGTCCGATGAAATGCCACAGATCTCGCGCCGCGGTCGCCTTGGCGGTCGCAGCCTGTCTCTTGACCGTTGGCACACCCTCAGCGGTCGGGCAGGAGTACCCCTCCAAACCTGTCCGTGTCTTTCTGGAGTTTGCTGCCGGCGCTTCGGGCGACGTCTACATGCGCGCCATCACGACCGCGATGTCCAAGGTAATGGGGCAGCCCATCGTCATCGAGAACCGGCCGGGCGCCGGCGGGGTGGTCGCGGCCGAAGCCGGAGCGCGGGCGGTTCCCGACGGCTACACGCTGCTCGCGTCCACCAGCAGCTCGCTGATCTTGAGGCCGCACCTCATCAAGAACAACTCCGTCGACCTCGCGCGGGATCTCACGCCGATCACCGGCCTGTGGAGTGCCCCCTCGGTGCTCGTCGTCTCCCCGTCCCTGCCGGTGAAGTCTGTGAAGGAGCTCATCGAGTACGCGCGCGCCAATCCCGGGAATGTTGCGTACGGCACGACCGGCATCGGTGGGACCCACCACTTCAACGGCGAGCAGCTGCAGGCCTACACCGGGGTGAAGCTGCGGCACATCCCGTACAAGCCCAACAGCCAGAACTACGTCGACGTCGTCAGCGGCGAGCTCCCCATTGTCATCGGCAACTCCGGCATCGCAGCCCCTTTCATCAAGACGCAGAAGGTCCGCCTGCTCGCCGTCATCGAAGGACGGAGCCCCCTGTTCCCCGACACACCGGGTCTCGGCGAACTAGTTCCCGGGTTCTCCGCGGTGCCCAATCCGGTCATGCTGTTCGGCCCCGCCAAGCTTCCGAGCACGCTGGTGCGCCGCATCAACGGGGACGTGAACAAGGCACTCGCGCTCCCCGAAGTGAGGCAGGTGCTCCACGACGCAGACCTGATCGGCGAGACGCCCGAGGCGTTCCAGGCGCGTATCAACCAGCAGATCGCGGTCGTGGCGAAGATCGCCAAGGCGGCGAACATCCAGCCGACCGAGTGACGCTTGCCCTCGCCGAATGCGCCGCGCGTTGATGCATCAGCGCGACATCGAACGATAAGGACGCTGGTGCGACTGTGATGACGCGCGGCGCACAATGACTCGCAGGGGCACATCATGGCCATGCTGACGAAGGAACAAAACGAGCGGCTCACCCGGGTCGGGCCGGGCACTCCCATGGGCGAGCTGATGCGCCGCTACTGGCACCCGGTCGCCGCCAAGGCGCAGCTCCTCGAGCGCAAGGTCTTGCCGGTGAGGTTGTTCGGAGAGGACCTAGTGCTGTTCATCGACGGCCAGGGCCGCATCGGGCTCGTGTCTGATCGCTGCGCGCACCGCCTGGTCAAGCTCGACACCGCCTACACGACGGAACACGGCCTGCGTTGCCCCTATCACGGCTGGACGTACGACACGCACGGCCAGTGCGTCGACCAGCCCGGCGAGCCCGCGGCGAGCCGGCTGAAGGACAAGGTGAAGTTGCGCTCCTATCCGGTGCAGGAGCTGGCCGGCCTTCTGTTCGCCTACCTGGGCCCGGATCCCGTGCCGCTCCTGCCGCGATGGGACCGCCTCGTCTGGGACAACGTGTTCCGC
>CAMDRY010000082.1 GCA_945906975.1 Bordetella parapertussis
GGCCTTTTGCGTGTAATCGATGACATCCTTGGCCTTGATCACATCCCGCGCCACCGACTCGACCGTGCCGAAATCGTCGGCAAGCCCCATCTCTATGCTGCGTTGTCCGGTCCAGATCAGGCCGCTAAAGGTTTCCGGAGTCTCCTTAAGGCGCTTGCCCCGTCCCTTTTTGACGACTTCAATAAACTGTTGGTGAATGTCATTGATCATGACTTGTGCAAATTCTTTTTGTTTTGCCTCCACAGGGGAAAATGGATCAAGGAACCCCTTGTTTTCGCCGGCGGTAATCAAGCGCCTTTCAACGCCAAGCTTGTCCATGACGCCGGTGAAGCCAAAGCCGTTCATGAGCACGCCGATTGACCCCACCAGACTGGCCTTGTTGACATAAATCTTGTCGGCGGCGGCGGCTACGTAATAGCCACCAGATGCGCAAATATCCTCGACCACGACATAGAAGGGAATATTCGGGAATAAGGTGCGCAGTCGGCGGATTTCATCATTGATAATGCCCGATTGCACTGGGCTTCCACCCGGGGAATTAATGCGCATGATGACGCCCTGCGTATTTTTTTCCTCAAAGGCGCTCTGCAGCGCGCCGGTAATACGATCGGCACTGGCATCTCCCTTGGACTCGATCACCCCTTCCAGGGTGACCAGCGCAGTGTGCTTGCCGCCGGTGATGCCATCCTCGCCGCGCCAGTCAAACGCCATCACCATAATAAAGGTCACATAAGCCAGCGTCATCAGCTTGAAAAAAATCCCCCAGTAGCGCGCCTGTCTTTGTTCCTTCAGAGCCGCGAAAGCGAGTTTTTCTATCGTTGCGCGCTCCCAACCTTGATCTTTTTCAGTCATGAATTTTCCGCACTACCTTTCCGTTGATTTCCTCGACTGATACCGCTATCAGCCGGTCGCCCTTGCATGGACCTTGGACACACACACCCGTGCCCGGGTCATAGACCGCCCCGTGCGTTGAGCATATCAAATGCTCACCTTCGACATCGAAAAACTTGCCAAGTTGCCA
The DNA here is from genome assembly GCA_945906975.1 of Bordetella parapertussis. The sequence goes on from CAMDRY010000082.1 coordinate 1,022, forward strand.
GTCGAGCTCGACAGCGACGTGGGCGCACCGGTTAAGGTAAGCATGCACCTTGCCACCGTGCCGAATAACGAAAGCGCTTTCAGCCCGCTCCCCACGGACAATCTCAAATCGCACACCCTCGCCGGCGTCGACCAAGGCGTCGCTATCGCAAATTATGCGTTCTGTTGCAGCCATTGGTCCAGTTCGGCAGTACTGTCAACGCAGGCAAGCGGTGATACGGCACGCAACTCCTCGGCCGGATGGGCGCCGTGGGTGATGCCCACGGCCGCCACACCCGCATGCCGCGCCATGAGCAGATCATGCGACGTGTCACCGATCATCAGCGTGGCATCCGCGGAAAATTCAAGCTCTGCCATTAATTCATGCAGCATGTCCGGAGCCGGTTTGGACGCCGTCTTGTCGGCGCAACGATAGGCTTCAAAGTAGCTGGCTAGCCCCGTCACCTCCAGCACACGCTCTAATCCGGCAGTGCTCTTTCCAGTGGCCACTGCAAGCGTGTGCCCGGCATCCTTTAGTCGGGCCAGCATCGCCTCCGTGCCCGGATACAAAGGTATGCCGGTATCCTGCTTCAAGTAATGATAGCGATAACGCTCGACCATCTTGCCGTAAACGCTCACCGGCAAACCCGGAACGGCGTACTGCAAGGCATCGTGCAATCCCAAACCGATCACATGGCTGGCTCTCGCATCATCGGGCACTTGCAGCCCCAAATCGCGACAGGCGTTCTGGATACTGAGCACAATCGATCTGGGCGAATCCATCAGCGTGCCATCCCAGTCGAAAACAAGGAGCGGAAAGCGTTTAGCCACCGCGAGCGTCATCGCTTTACCTCCGCCAGGCCATCCACGAACGCCTGCAACTCAGGCGGCAAGGGGGCGGCAAGTCGCAAGCGCTCACCGGTAAGCGGATGATCAAATACCAGCGATGCCGCGTGCAGGAACATACGCTTGAGCCCTTCTTTGGCCAACAATTTATTCAACTCGAAATCTCCGTATTTATCATCACCGGCAATCGGCAAGCCCAAATGGGCAAGGTGAACCCTGATTTGATGGGTTCGCCCGGTCTTGAGTTCAGCCGAAAGCAGGCTGTAGGCGCCCAACGCGCGTTCGAGCCGGAATATCGTTCGCGCTTCCTGCCCGTCGGACTCGACGCTAACCCGGCGCTCACCCTCCTTGGTCAAATACTTTCTCAGCGGCAAAGAAACATCACGCTTGCCCTGCGAATGGGTCCATACCCCCTTCGAGAGCGCGAGATAACGCTTTTGTACCGCACCTTCTCGCATGGCCGTGTGCAGAGCGGTCAACGCCGAACGCTTTTTGGCCAGAATCAGCAATCCGGAGGTTTCGCGGTCGATGCGGTGAACGAGCTCGAGAAAACGCGCATCCGGCCTTGACGCCCGCAGACCTTCAATAACGCCAAAACTGACCCCGCTACCGCCATGCACCGCGACGCCAGAAGGTTTGTCCACGACCAGCAGGGCATCATCTTCAAGGACGATGCGCAGCTCTCGGGGCGGGGCTGGTCGCTTGCCCTCCTGCTTTGCCGCAATCCGGATGGGAGGGATGCGAACCTTGTCGCTCGATTTCAGTCGGTATGTGGCGTCGATCCGCCCACTGTTGACCCGCACCTCGCCGCTGCGCAGGATGCGGTAAATATGGCTGCGCGGGACGCCTTTGCAGTGACGGATCAGGAAATTGTCAATGCGCTGGCCGGCAGCTTCCTCCCCCACTTCGGTGACGACTGCAGATACTTTACTTAACTCCTTCATTTTGCTTATAATGTCCTCGCAGTTTCGGATAGCGAGACAGCGGCCGCTAAACGGATCATCCGCAAGGACCGCCAACACGTCTCCGTCGGGTGCTTTACGAAAGCACCCCGCCGATTCAGCAAGTGGTTAATTTCGCTCACCAAAAGTAGTGATACTACAACAGCGCGCAAGCGACACTGGCAGAATTTCCAGCCCCGAGCGTCAAAAGTTCGGGGCCCGATCTGACAAACCAATAATTCTTCATGCGTCCTAAACAAACAACGATGACGATGACAAGCTGAAAATTACATTTCGGCCTTGGTTTGTGCTGCCCGCCGCGCGCGGGAGAACAAAACAATGAAGCGCATGTTATTTAACGCGACACAAGCCGAGGAACTCCGTGTCGCAATTGTCGATGGCCAGAAACTGGTTGATCTCGACATTGAATCGGCAGGTAAAGAGCAAAGAAAAAGCAATATTTACAAAGGAGTTATCACCCGCATCGAGCCCAGCCTTGAAGCGGCTTTTGTAGACTACGGTACAGATCGTCACGGCTTCCTGCCATTCAAGGAAGTCGCCCGTGCCTACTTCAGATCCGATGTGGATGTCGGCCGCGCCACCATCAAGGAGGCGCTGCGCGAAGGCCAGGAGCTGATTGTCCAGGTCGAGAAAGACGAACGCGGAAACAAAGGCGCCGCCCTCACTACCTTCATCAGCCTTGCAGGACGCCACTTGGTCCTGATGCCAAACAACCCGCGCGGCGGCGGTGTTTCGCGCCGCATCGAGGGTGAGGATCGCAACGAACTGCGTGAAATCATGGACTCGTTGCCCGTGCCCCAGGGCATGAGCATCATCGGCCGCACGGCAGGTATCGGGCGGACGAAGGAAGAACTGGAGTGGGATCTCAACTACCTGCTGCAACTTTGGCATGCCATTGAGGACGCGACGACGTCACAAAAAGGCGCTTTCCTGATTTACCAGGAGGGCAGCCTGGTGATTCGGGCAATCCGCGATTATTTCCATTCTGAAATCGGTGAAATCCTGATCGATACCGATTCGATCTTCGAACAGGCGCAGCAATTTATGGCGCATGTGATGCCGGACAACGTCAATCGCGTGAAACGCTACAGCGATGACGTGCCGCTCTTCTCCCGCTTTCAGATCGAGCATCAGATCGAAAGCGCCTACTCGCGCCAGGTATCCCTGCCCTCCGGCGGCGCCATCGTAATCGACCACACCGAGGCCCTCGTTTCGGTTGACGTCAACTCCGCGCGCGCGACCAAGGGTCATGACATCGAGGAAACGGCTTTTCGCACCAACCTCGAGGCGGCCGATGAAACAGCCCGTCAGTTGCGACTGCGCGACCTTGGTGGCCTGATCGTCATCGACTTCATCGACATGGAAAACCAGCGCAATCAGCGCGAGGTGGAAACCCGCCTTCGCGACGCGCTGCATCACGATCGCGCCCGCGTCCAGATGGGCAAGATCTCGCGTTTCGGCCTGATGGAGTTGTCACGGCAGCGCCTGCGTCCGGCGCTCGGCGAAGGCAGTACCATCACCTGCCCGCGTTGTACCGGCACCGGCCAGATCCGCGGCACAGAATCCACCGCTTTGCACATCCTGCGCATCATTCAGGAAGAGGCGATGAAGGAAAACAGCGGCGCCGTGCATGCCCAGGTTCCGGTCGACGTCGCAACCTACCTGCTGAACGAGAAACGCGCAGATATACACAGCATCGAGGCCCGCCTCAAGGTCAACATTGTGCTGATCCCCAATGTGCATTTGTCGACCCCGCACTACACCATCGAGCGCCTGCGTCACGACGACCTCAACCACGCCGACGTTCCGCCCCCCAGCTACGATCTGGTAAAAATGCCGGAGGAAAAAAAGGACGACGCGGCACAACAGGAAGTCAAACCGGCGCGTGCCCAGGCCGCGGTGCAAGGCATCACGCCATCGCAGCCCGCTCCCGGTGCAGCGCCAGTAGCAGCGCCGGCCCCATTGGCAGCGGCCGCATCCGGGCCCGGCATCATCAGCAGGATCCTTGGCTGGTTCAGTCGCAGCAATACGCCCACCGCAGCCAAAGCGGAAACATCGCAACGTCCGCCCCGCCGTGAAGGCCGCTCTGATCGCTCAGAACGTGGCGGCAGGGGTGACAGCGGTCGCGGGCGTGGCGGCGAGCGTGGCGAACGCACAAACGGGCGCGGTTCGCGCCCCGAAGGTGAGCGCGGTGAGCGCGGCGAACGTGGTGAGCGTGATTCACGCCGCCCGGGCCAACGTGGCGAACGTCCAGAACGCGGTTCGCGTCCAGAGCGTCCAGCTCAAGAAGGTGCCGAGCGCCAGGATCGCGGGCCGCGACAAGACCGTGGTCCGCGCCCGGAACGTGGCGAGCGCACCGAGTCGCGAGAACCGCGCGAGGCACGTGAATCACGCGAACCACGTGAGCCGCGTGAGCCCCGCCAACCGCGTGAAGATCGCGGTGAGCGCCCGGAGCAGCAACAACGCCCGCAAGGCGATGCCAATATCGAGCAAAATGTTCCGGATAGTGGAATCGGCGCAAGTGGTGAAGGTGAACGACGCCGTCGCCGCGGGGGCCGCAACCGGGGTGAACGCGGAGAGCGTGTTGAGCGCAGCAATGAGGGCCAGTCGCAGCAAGACACACAGTTTGACGTTGCCGCGCAAGCCGATAACGGCGAACGCACACCTGTAGCGGCAAGCACTCAGGTCTACGAAACGACTATCCACGCTGCACCGGCCTCTCCCGCATCAGTATCAGTGGCGACTCCGGTCTATACCGCCGCAGCCGTTGAGATGGCTGCCGCGACTGCGACGGTAATCGCACCGTCAGCCCCTGCGTTGGAAGCCAGACCGGTTGAACCAACGGTCGCCGTACCGGTTTATGTTGCGCCAACACCGGTTCAGGTCCAGGTCCAGGCCCCGGCTCCAGCTCTAGTTCCGGTGCCTCAGCCTGCTGCAGCACCCGTCGACCTCGAGCGCGTGTTGCAGGACAGCGGGTTGGTGTTGATCCAGACCGACCATGCCCGCGTGGCCCCGATGGCGGCCGAAGCAGAAGCTGCGTCGGCGCCCCGCCCTAAACGCGAACGCCGTGCGCCTCCAGCGGCCGAGCCGCTAATGCAGGTAGAGACCGGTCCAAAGCCTTAGCTCAACCGGATGAGGCCCTAAGCAGGCCACACCATAGGCTGGAAAGCCACGCTTGGCGCGGCTTTCCAGCTTTTTTACTTTCAGGGCAACGGGAGAGATGTTCAAGCTCCCTGCCCCATCGGCAAGATCAGGCGATAGTCGGCTTTACTTCAATTTCGACGACATCCGCCACATCCGCCCCGAATACGCCGCGTCGCAACGCCGATAGCTGGTCGCGCGTCTGGGCGGCCTTTTCGAAGTCAAGATTCTTGGCGAAGTCGAACATGAGCTTTTCCAGCCGCTTGATCTCGCGGGAAATCTGTTTCTCACTCATCGTCTCGTAACGCGCCTGGTCCTGCGCTGCCTTCAATTCCATTCGTGCCTGATCCGGATCATAAGCACCCTCAAGAATGTCCTTGATCACCTTGGTCACGCCTACCGGCGTGATCCCGTGCTCCGCATTCCATGCCAGTTGCTTGGTGCGGCGGCGCTCGGTTTCGCCTATCGCCCGTTCCATGGAATTGGTTATGCGATCAGCGTAAAGAATGGCGCGACCGTTAAGGTGCCGCGCGGCACGCCCTATTGTCTGGATAAGCGAGCGCTCCGATCGCAGGAATCCTTCCTTGTCCGCATCCAGAATAGCCACCAGCGATACCTCCGGAAGGTCTATCCCCTCGCGCAAGAGATTAATACCGATCAGAACATCAAATATTCCGATCCGCAGGTCACGCAAGATTTCCACCCGCTCTACGGTCTCGATCTCCGAGTGCAGATACCGAACCTTGATGCCATGCTCAGCGAAATACTCTGTCAGGTCTTCAGCCATTTTCTTGGTCAGCGTTGTGACCAGAACCCGCTCCTTCTTCAACACGCGAATGCGGATCTCCGACATCAAATCATCAACCTGTGTTCTCGCCGGACGCACCTCCAACTGCGGGTCAACCAATCCGGTTGGTCGCACCACCTGCTCGACGATCGCGTCTCCGGAGTGCTTGCGCTCATAATCCGACGGCGTCGCCGAGACAAACACCGTCTGGCGCATGATCCCTTCAAACTCATCAAAGCGCAGTGGCCTGTTGTCCAGCGCCGAGGGCAAGCGAAACCCGTAGCCCACAAGATTTTCCTTGCGCGAACGGTCCCCCTTGTACATCGCACCAAGCTGGCCGATGGTGACATGCGATTCGTCAATGAACATCAGTGCGCCCGGAGGCAGATAATCAATCAGAGTCGGTGGCGGCGCCCCGGCAGGGCGACCGGACAAATGACGTGAGTAATTCTCAATGCCTTTGCAAAAACCCATCTCGTTGAGCATTTCAAGGTCAAAGCGCGTGCGCTGTTCGATACGCTGTGCCTCAACCAGCTTGGCGCCACTCTGAAAATAGTTGATACGTTCCGCCAGCTCAAGTTTGATGCCCTCGATGGCTCGCAGGGTGGTTGCGCGCGGCGTGACGTAATGGCTGGACGGATAGACGGTAAAACGGGGCACACCCTGATGGACGCGACCGGTCAGCGGGTCGAACAGTTGCAGCATTTCTATCTCGTCATCGAATAAGGTGATGCGCAGCGCCGTCTCAGAATTTTCCGCCGGGAACACATCGATCACATCACCACGCACGCGAAACACACCGCGTTTGAACTCTATGTCATTGCGGTCGTATTGCATCCCGATCAGGCGGCCGATGACATCGCGTTGCGAATATTTTTCGTGCTGCCGCAAATGCAGGATCATGCCGTGGTAATCGACCGGGTCGCCGAGACCGTAAATACATGAGACCGTCGCGACGATGATGCTGTCTTCACGTTCGAGCAGGGACTTTGTCGCCGAAAGGCGCATCTGCTCGATATGATCGTTGATGGACGAATCCTTTTCGATGAACAGATCGCGCGACGGCACATAGGCCTCGGGCTGGTAGTAATCATAATAGGACACAAAATACTCGACCGAATTTTCAGGGAAAAATTCGCGAAATTCGGAGTACAGCTGGGCCGCCAGCGTCTTGTTGGGCGCCAACACCAAAGCAGGCCGGCCGATCCGGGCAATGACGTTCGCCACCGTGTAGGTTTTACCCGACCCTGTTACCCCCAGCAGCGTCTGCCAGGCCAGTCCGTCCTGTATGCCTTCGGTCAGTTTGCGGATCGCCTCGGGCTGATCACCCGCCGGCTGAAATGGCTGGTGGAGCTTGAACGGACTATTTGGGAAAGTGACTGGCACGGGGTAAAATACCTGCTGAGCAAACCTTCGATCCTACACGATGAACGCACCGCACTCACCCTCTCCGCTCGCCCGCGTCGAAATGGCGCCGCGCGACCCCATCCTTGGCCTGACCGAGGTGTATAACGCCGACAAAACAGCCGACAAGGTCAATTTAGGCGTCGGCGTCTACTACGATGACAACGGCAAGGTACCGCTGCTCGAATGCGTGCGCCGCGCGGAAAAGGACCTGGCCGAACGCGCCGCCCCCCGCGCTTACCTGCCTATAGACGGCATTGCAGCCTACGACAAGGCCGTGCAGGCCCTCGTTTTCGGCGCAGAGAGTGCGGCCGTCAAAGAAGGACGTATCGTCACAGTTCAAGCCCTTGGCGGCACCGGCGGACTGAAGGTTGGCGCGGACTTTTTACGCCGCATCTCCCCCGAAGCACAAGTCTGGATCAGCGATCCGAGCTGGGAAAACCACCGCGCCTTATTTGAAGCTGCCGGCTTCAAAGTCAACGCCTACCCCTATTACGATGCGGCAACCCGTGGCGTGAACATTGCCGGCATGCTCGCATCACTCCAGTCAATGCCAGAGGGCTCGATTGTCGTGCTGCACGCCTGCTGCCACAACCCCACCGGCGTGGACCTCAGCATCGAACAATGGACCGCCGTGCTGGACATCGTGGTTGCCCGCGGGCTTATCCCCTTCCTTGACATCGCCTACCAGGGATTCGGGGATGGCATCGAAGCCGATGCCGCTGTCGTGCGTAAATTTACCGCGGTCACCAGCCCTATTTTCGTCTCCAATTCATTTTCGAAATCATTCTCCCTCTACGGCGAACGCATCGGCGCACTCTCGGTGGTTACGGCCTCCGCGGATGAGTCTGCGCGCGTGCTGTCACAACTCAAGCGCACGGTGCGATCCAACTACTCCAATCCACCCACCCACGGCGGCCAGATCGTCGCAGCGGTGCTCACCACACCAGAATTGCGCGCCCTATGGGAGCAGGAACTCGCCGGCATGCGCGACCGTATCCGCGCAATGAGACAGGCTCTGGTAGAAAAGCTTCGCGAAAAAGCACCGCAGGCCGACTTCAGCTTTGTCGTGCGCCAGCGCGGTATGTTCTCCTATTCCGGACTGACCAAAGAACAAGTCTTGCGCATGCGCGAAGAATTTGCCGTCTATGCCATCGACACCGGGCGTATTTGCGTTGCAGCACTGAACACACACAACATCGACAAAGCCGCCGCCGCGATAGCTTGCGTCCTCGCCAAGCCCTAAATTTAGCTTTAGCGCTTTAATTGACCTTGTTACGCGCAGCAATTAAACTAGCAGGCTTTTCCGGTTGCGGTAAAATACGCGCCGTAGCACGGCAATTCCCTGATAGCTCAGTTGGTAGAGCGACGGACTGTTAATCCGCAGGTCCCTGGTTCGAGTCCAGGTCGGGGAGCCACAAGTCATTATAAATCAATGACTTAGATATAAAATAACAAAACTACCAAGTCAAAAGTATCTAAGTCAGAAGTTAGATACTTTTAAGACGAAAAAACACGCAAACCATCGACAAAAACTCGATGGTTTTTTATTGCCTGTTTTATGCGTTGGACGCTTGCTGTCCCCTTGGACCTGCGTACCTTCCACCTTACCGAACCAAGTTTCTGAAGGTGGCAAAAAAAATGAAGAAAAT
>CAMDRY010000083.1 GCA_945906975.1 Bordetella parapertussis
TGCTTGTGCCCTTCGGTGGAGGTGCGCACCAGGCAAAAAATCATGTCGGCGTGCTGCGCCAGCGTTGTCCAGGTTTTCTGGCCGTTGACGACGTACTCATCGCCCTGCAGTTCTGCGCGCGTCTTGAGGCTGGCCAGATCGGAACCGGAGCCCGGCTCGGAGTAACCCTGGCACCACCAGTCGGTGTTTTCGCGGATGCGCGTGAGGTAATGCTCTTTTTGCCAGGGGCTGCCAAAGGCCATGATCACAGGCGCGACCATGTTGAGGCAAAAGGGGATCAGGCGCGGCGCACCGGCCGCTGCGGCTTCCTCATCAAAGATATGCACTTGCACGGCTGTCCAGGCGCAACCGCCGAACTCCTTCGGCCAGTGTCCGCACAACCAGCCCTTTTGCGCGAGGATGTCCTGCCAGCGCATCTGGTCTTGCTTGGTGAGATGGCGGTGGTCGAGCACCTTGTGCGCGATGTCCGCGGGCACGCTGGCGCGCACGAAGCTGCGCACTTCGTCGCGAAATGCCAGCTCGCCGGGGGTAAAGTTCAAGTCCATATCTGCCGTGGTTTGTCGTCGTGGTTGGTGGTCGTGGTTGGTGGTTGGTGCGCTGGCCGCAGCGCCCGCCCCGAAAGATGGTAGCGGCTGCCCGATGGCCGGGCAAGCTGCGCTATGATCACCGCCGCATATTAGACGCAAATTCAGGAGCGCATGTGAAAGCAGTTTTGTGCAAACAGTATGGGCCGCCCGCGTCGCTGGTGGTGGAGAGCGTCCCCTCGCCGCAACCGGGCAAGGGCCAGGTCGTGGTGAGCGTGCGCGCCTGCGGCGTGAACTTCCCCGACACCTTGATCATCGCGGGAAAATACCAGTACAAACCGGACCTGCCTTTCTCGCCCGGCAGCGAAATGGCCGGCCTGGTAAAGCAGGTGGGCGAGGGCGTGAGCGGCGTCAAGCCCGGCGACGCGGTGTCGGCCGGAACGCTCTGGGGCGCCTACGCCGAGGAAGTCGTGGTCAACGCCGACCGCCTCGCGCCGCTGCCCGAGGGCATGGACTTCAATGTCGCCGCCGGTATCACGGTGACTTACGGCACGACTTATTACGCGCTGAAAGACCGCGCGCATCTGAAGCCGGGCGAGACCCTGCTGGTGCTGGGCGCCGCGGGCGGCGTCGGGCTCGCGGCGGTGGAACTGGGCAAATTGATGGGCGCCCGGGTCATTGCCGCCGCCTCGACCGACGACAAGCTCGCCACCTGCAAACGTTTTGGCGCGGATGCCTTGATCAATTACAGCAAGGACGACCTGCGCGAGGCCATCAAGACCCTCACCGGCGGCAAGGGCGTGGATGTGGTCTATGACCCGGTGGGCGGCCACTACAGCGAAGCGGCGGTGCGCGGCATAGCCTGGGGCGGGCGTTATCTTGTGGTCGGATTCGCTGCCGGCGAAATCCCGCGCATTGCGCTCAACCTGACGCTGCTCAAGGGCTGCGCCATCGTCGGCGTGTTCTGGGGCGAGTTTGCCAAGCGCGAGCCACAGGCGCATCGCACCAACATGACTGAAATCTACGGCTGGGTCATCGCCGGCAAGCTCAAGCCGCTGGTCTCGGCGACCTACCCGCTCGCCCGCGCCGCCGATGCGCTGGCCGACCTGCTGGCGCGCAAGGTGCAGGGCAAGGCGATACTGGTGGTGTGAGCCGGCACGCGCCACCCGGCTCGGGGCTTGCCGGCACAACGCGGAAATAATTGGCAGCGCCAACACTTTGTTACAGCTCTTACAATTTTCGGTGTAGTTTCCGGCCGCGGCGCCGCGTTAAATAAGCGCATGGGGATATCCCATGCCTATACAACGAGGAGCCAAAAATGAACGCTGCAAAAAACGCAATTGCCATCGCCCTGGGCACGCTGGGTACACTGAGTCTCGGCGCCGTCTACTCCACCGCGGCGCTCGCCCAAAGCACGCCGCAATTCATCGAGCGTGACATCCACCAGCAGCAACGCATCGAGCAAGGCCTGCGCTCGGGCCGGTTGACGGTGCAGGAGGCGGCCGGACTGGAGCGCGAAACCGCGCGCATCGACCGGTTGCAGGCGCGCGCGCTGTCCGACGGCAGGCTCAGCCCGGAGGAAGCGGCGCGCATCAACCGCGCCCAGGATCGCCTGAGTCAGGACATCCGCCGCGAGACACACGATGCCCAGACCGGCAACCCCAATTCGCCCTCCTCGCAGCGCATGCAGGCGGACGTGCAACGCAACATCAACCAGGACAGACGCATCGCACAGGGCTTGCACTCGGGCCAACTGAGCAATCGCGAAGTGTCGCAACTGCAGCGCAGCCAGGCGCAAATCCATCGTAGCGAGGCGCGCGCCGGCGCAGACGGTCATATTGGCCGCAACGAGCAACAGGGCATCCGGCAAGCCGAGAACAGCGGCAGCCGCGGCATCTATCGTGAAACTCACGATACGCAGCAGCGCGCTGACACGCGTCACACGCATCACACCTGGCAGCAGGCCGGCAACAGCCAGGCAAACCAGTACGGCGGCACGCGCAACAGCCAGAACGACGGACAACAGAGGGGCTGGTCGCATGACAACGGCCAGCACAAGGGCTGGACACAGGGCGGTGGCCAGAGCAGCGCCGTGCACACCGCTTGGTCCCGCGGCACAGGCAATACACATCGCCGCTAGGATCCATCATCGCCAGCCGCTGTTGGCAGCAATAAAAACGCCCGCAATGCGGGCGTTTTTATTGGCAGCCTGAAAAATTCAAATTCAGACGCAAGCTCAGGCCGGCGGCGCTGCGGCCTTGCAGTTGGCGTGGGTCACTGTTGCGCCGTCCGAGAGCGTGGCTTCGTTGCCCTTGGTTTCCAACGTGCCGATACCGTTGCTATACCGCGCGCCCGCAGCGGCGGAGGCGGCGGCAAGTGCATTCAACCTGAACTCGCGCTCGGGCAGGATCACCCAGGCCGCCTTGCCCGTTTCCAGGTAGCGCACGTACAGGGTGCGACCGTTGTCGCACTGGTAGGCCGTCGCCCCCGGCGGCACGCGCGAACGCTCGCCGCTTTTTTCGCCAAAGGGCCAGACGTTGGGCAGACTGGGCATGCTGGGCAGGCTCGGCATACTGCCGCAGCCGCCCAGCAGCGCGATCAGCACAATGAGCGCCCCGCCAAGCAGGGTGGTCCTGAAGTAGCCGTGGTTCATGTCAAAAATTCTCCTGGGCCCTACCAAAAATTTCAATTACGGATGCGCCTGATCCTCACGCAAACCACGAACTGCAGCGCGCTGCAGGCGCGAACTGTCAAGATAAGGGCGCGCTGTCGCTGTTGCCATTCCGCCAGCACGCAAACACGCAAACACGCACGCTCTCAAGCTCTCAAGCCCGATTATAAGCCCTGCCGCCTAGCGTCCTGCCGCGGCTATCATCGCCAGAAAATCGCGCGACATCCTCGCCGCGTCCGCTTGGGCGCCGGTAAGCAGGCGGCAGCCGGCGCGTTTGGCCTCCGCCAGCGCTTGCGCCATCGCCGCGCCAAGGCCGCGCAAAGCGCCGGTGACCAGCGCTACCTGGCCTGACAGCGAGAACAGGGGGTGGGACATGACGGCGAATCCGGGTTCTGCAAGACGATGGGCAAACCTTGGGGGGCTGGATCAAGCGCTACAGCGTGGCCTCAACGACACGCCGCAATGCGGGCGTGATCTCGGGCATGACGCCGAACCAGGCATTGAACGCGGGCCGCGCCTGGTTAAGCAGCATGCCCAGACCGTTGACGGTGGGGTTGCCGCGTTCGCGCGCCGCCGCGAGCAAAGGCGTTTCAAGCGGCACATAGACGACATCGGAAACGAGGCTTTGTCGCGGCAATCTTTCCAGGGAAAGTTCCAGCGGCGGCTGCCCGACCATGCCCTGGCTGGTGGTGTTCACCAGCAACGCCGCATCGGCCAGCGCGTCGTTGCGTTGCTCCCATGCAATCGCCCTGACCGGGGCGCCGAATTCCCGCGCCAGTTCCTCGGCACGCGCCGGCGTGCGATTGAGCAGGCGGATCTCGCGCGCGCCGCGGTCGGCAAGGCCGGCGATGACAGCCCGCGCCGCCCCGCCGGCACCCAGCACTGTCGCCGGTCCGGCGTCAGCGCGCCAGTCGGGCTTGGCGTCGAGAAGGCTCTGGATGTAACCAAAGCCGTCGTTGTTAAAACCGCTGAGCGCGCCCTCAGGCCCGACGACGATGGTGTTGATGGCGCCGATGCGACGCGCGACCGGGTCGACATGGTCAAGCATCTGCATCGCGGCGATCTTGTGCGGAACCGTGACATTGCAGCCGGCAAAGCCCAGCGCCGCGAGTCCGGGAAGGGCCTGCGCCAGGCGCGCCGGGTCAACCGGCAGCAGAACGTATGCGCCATTGAGGCCGTAGTGCTTGATCCAGTAATTGTGCAACACCGGCGAGCGCGAATGCGCCACCGGCCAGCCCATCACACCGGCAAGGATAAATTTCTTCGCGTCAGCCATGTCAGGCATATCCGTGGTTCGCGCCGGTCATGGCCAATCGGGCGCCATGACCGTGCAGGGAAATATAAAGACGGCCCGCCTGTGGAGAACAGGCCGGGGGCCGCGGCTTGAACGATGCTTACTTTGTCGCCGGCGGCAGGGTTTCGGTCACCACCTGTTTGCCGTTGACCACCTTGCTCAGAAAACGCTCACGATCGATATCGCCGTTCTGCTCAACACTCACCTCGAGCATGATTCCCGGGTATTGCTTGGCGGACAGCTTGGCGCCGACCGGATAGCCATTGCCTATTCTATGCGTTGACCGGAGTGCGCGCCAGCCAGCCGCCGCGTTGTCGCGGCCGGGCAAACCGGCCGAACCAGGCCTGAAAACATGCGCGAAAACGTCCCCGACCACGCTTTACCCTTCACCCTCCGACCTTCCCCCCCAACCATCACGCTTCAACAATCGGCCTGTCCGGGCGCGGGGCGGGGCGTCGCGACAAAACCGAAGCGGGTCGCCACCTCTGCGGCAACGGCAGCTCCCAGGCTTATGCAGTCAGATCCAATGACAAGCTGCAGTCCGCTGCCGCGCTCGATCGCCGCTTCCCCCGGGCTGCCGCCGGCGGCATCGCGCATCAGCGCAAGCGCCTCGGCCAGGTCACGGTCATCGAGCGAACCCGCACCAAGGTCGGTCTGCAGCAGCAGGCCGCCGGCGTCATCCAGCCAGGCGGCGCGCAAGGCCTGCGCGACAAGGCCGCTGTGCGCCAGCAAACGCTTGCCGCCACCGTCGATGCGGTAGACCAGGGGCATGTGATGCAAATTGACGAAGACGCGTTGGGGCCCGTTCTGGAAAAACCAGCGACCGTCGTCGTCATGCTGGTAGTTGCGCCCGATGAACGCGCACAAGGCGGCGTTGCCGATGCGCTCAAAGCCGCCCCCCGGGCACTTCACCAGCCAGTTGCCGCGACGGTCGAGCGCCAGCCAGCCGAAGACGTCAGGGACATCCGGCCAGCGCACCATGCTGCGAATGACAATTTCATCCATACAACCCCAGTGCCGGACCTATTGGCGCTGCGGCGGGATTGAATCCGGCCGCTGACTTTCAATACCTCGTTGCCAACCGTCGAACCATTCACACAGCGCATAAAACTCCGTCTGCTCGGCTTGCAGTTCGGCCTGTTTGATCGACTGGCGAAGCAATTCTTTCGCGTCACCGGTTCCCGCGGGACCGGGCAGGTCCTTCATGGCCCTTCTGAGCGTGCGCAATGGGACGATGACGGTTTCGCGCCAAGGTAGTACCAGCGCCTCGGCACCCCGCCGGGCCTGATCACTAACAGTCCCGCCCAGCCGGTCTTTCACATAGAGAAAAAACAAATGTAAAACGATATCGAGCCCGGTCTCCTGCTGCTGGCGCAACAAGTCCTCGGCAACCCCGGACCGCGCATAGACTTCGAGAATATAACGCCATGCGTCATCGCGAACCAAACCGCTCATATCTGCGCCCGGCGCACTGCGTGCAAAACAACTGCGGTTATTGGCGAAAATTCCGCCGGCACCATTGGCTCAGCGCGCCTTGGCATCAAATGTAGATCCGCGAATGCAAATTCGCCCGACCGGATCCTTCCAGAGCTTGCCCTCCTGGTGCAGCTGCCCAAAGGCGTGCGCGATGGCAACAAAATCGTATTCTGGAAGCTTTTTGTCGATTTCCGTGTAATACAACGGCGACTCCTCGATCAGTGCCAGAATCTTCGCCTTGAGCACGGTCTCGACATCGGCCGAGGGCGCGCTCTCCGGGTCGGATTTCCCCTTGACGTAATCGTCGATCTTGGCGGTTTCGGCATAAGCGTAGGCGACACGCTCGTAACGCTCCTTCGGAATACCCTCACCAATAGTCGCATCAATGCCGACTTTTGCGCCGGTTGGCACCACCCCGGGGGTGATATACAGGCTCGGGTCGAGCGGCTTGGCCCGCACACCCGGGATGATGATCACGTCGCGATCACCCTGCACCCTGGTGGCTATGGCCCACTCCACCTCATGCCCGTTGTAGACATCGATGTCCTCATCGACCACCACGACATGCTTGAGATCGCCCACCGAGAGCGCTGCCAGAAGCGCAGTCTTGCCCTCGCCGGCCTGCTTCTTGATCGATATGACCGCATGCCAGTACGCCGCGCCGCCGACGGTGATATTGATATCCTCGACATGCACGCCGGTATTTTGCAGGGCGCGGCGCACCGGCTGGTGCAGGGCGGCGGCGCCAAGGTAGCTGTATTCAAACGGCATGTGCAGGGCGTAATACATCGCGTCCCGCCGCATCATGACGGCGTTAATTTTCACGTTCGGGTTCCAGTGAAGGCCGCCCATCAGAAAGGTAAATTCCCCAAAGCGTCCTTCGGGCTGGGTCCAACCCGTGGGCATTATCTCGCCCTCTAGAACGATCTCGCTATCAGCGATATAGGGCAGATCGGAAGTCTTGCACTGGCCAAGCGCGATGCCTGCGCCACGAAACCCGCCGGAAAGGGACATTTCCTCGACATCGAGCGCCGCACGAAAATTGGCCGCGACAGTCTCCATCGGATGGGTGCCGATTGAAATCGAAATCGGCAACGACCTGCCGGCCTTGTAGGCGCGCTCGGCGTAATGCCGCAGGTTGTTCGGCGTTACGATATCAATGCCGGTGAGGTTCTTCTCTTTCACCATAAATCGATAACAACCGGTATTGATGATGCCGTACTCCGGATCGCGCGCCATCACAACACCGGCGGTGATCATCGGCCCGCCGTCGTGAATCGAGAAGATCGGTATCGGCAGCGAAAACAGATCGACGTCATCGCCCGTGAGGATGATCTCCTCGGTTTTTGAGGTCGCCACCCTGGTCGGCGCGATCGGGTTGGCGAGGCCCGTGGTCATCACCGCCTCGATTTCCCGGTAATTGGCGCAACCCATGGACATGAAAGCGCGCTTGGCTGAGCGAACGATGCCCGACAATATGGGCATCTTGTAACCGATTACGTTATGAAACATCAATGCCTTGTCTGATTGGTCGACAAGAGTCGCCACATGACGGATATCGACGGGCTTGTGGAAATCAATCAGTTCGCCGGCCTGGCGCAACCGCTCGACGAACCCGCGCAGATCTTCTGTGAAGGGCTTACGTACCTCGCCAGCGCCCGCTTTTGCTTGAATACCCGATTTATTTTGCATGATTCGCTATCTCCAAAATTCGTAAAAACAGATCAGCCCAAACGGCCGGACAAAACCGATCGCACCGGCATCGGATTGATGCACCTGCATGACACCCTAACGAACCGCAACGCCCTCTTCCACCTCCGCGGTAATGATTTGGTCCCATATTTCGGCAACAAGGTCGTGAAATTCCGGCATCTTGCGCGTGCTGCGAAAATCACGCGGACGGGGCAAATTGACATCGAACGTGGCCTTGATCTGGCCCGGCCGGCTGCTGAGGACGATCACGCGGTCGGACAGGAAAACCGCCTCCTCGATGTCGTGCGTCACAAAAATGACGCTTTTTTTATAGGAACTCCAGATACGCAGCAACTCCCGGGCCATCAAAATTTTTGTCTGCGCATCGAGCGCGCCAAACGGCTCGTCCATCAGGTAGAGCTCGGGTTCGTAGGCGAGCAACCTGCCAAGCGAGACGCGCTGCCGCATGCCGCCGGAGAGCATTGACGGATAGTGGCGTTCAAAGCCGGCCAATCCGAGAAACGCAATCAACTCGCGCTTGCGCTCGGCGTGCAATTCAACGGGGAGCCCCCGCAACTCCAGACCAACGGTAATGTTCTCTTCGACCGTGGCCCACGGCAGCAATGCGTCCTTTTGAAACATGAAACCAAGCCGCTCGCCAGAAGAATTGACTTCCGCGCCATCGACCAGAATCCGCCCCTTCGTCGGCTGCTCCAGGCCGGACACCAACTTGAGCAAGGTCGACTTGCCGCAGCCGCTCGGACCGACGATGGACAGGAATGCCCCGTTATCAAGCGTCAGGGACACATCGCGCAAAACCTCGACCGCCCCATAGGAGCGGGACACGGATTCCAAGAGCACCTTTGCCGGCGCGGCGGCGACAATATCGCTCATCGGCGCGACTCCGGCGGCAACTGCATCAGCATCCCATCTGACAGGACGGCATGCGATGGAAACGAGGATAGAATTTGCATTTGACTCATTAAGTAGGGCGCTCCTGGCGTAGTCCGGGGCATCACAGCAGGCGAATTTCCCGCCGCGCTGCGACTAAAATCTGGGCTTCAATTCCTCTACAGTTATCGGCTTCAGAGACGGATCTGCGCCGATGACAATCGTGTTCATGTTGCGCACCGCTTCGGCTTCGTATGCCCCCCCCTTCGGGATACGATTGACAGCAGACTTGACCGTGGACGCAACGAGCTCATCGGAAAAATGCGGGTACATTTTTTTGATCCTCTCATGGCCGACAGAGGGGTTTTTCTCCAGTTCAGTCGCGGCCTTGGCGAGTGCCCGTGCAAAACCGCGCGCCACTTCAGGATTTGCGGTAACCCAACTTTCCAGGGCGAGGGCGGAAAAGCTGGCGTAAGGCAGCGTCGCGAAATCCTTTACCACCGTATAGGCGCCTTTTTTCTGCATCAGGTATGCAGTGTCAGTTTCGACCACCAGGCCCGCATCGATCCTGCCACTGTCTATTGAAGCAATCATCGCGCCACCGGTACCGCTGCCAACAATCTGAAAATCGCGGTCAGGGTCAAGCTTCAGTTCCTTGATTGCCCAACGAATCGTGCTGTCGGTCATACTGCCGGGAGAACTGATGCCCAATTTTTTACCTTTTAGCGCCGCCAGCGAGGTCGGAACGCCGGTCTTGCCAATCAGCGTGTAATCATGAAATCTGTCTAACCCGTAGAGGACAACGGTCGGCCTGCCCCGGTTCTTCAGGCGCAATGCGTGATCGGTGGCGCAAAAACAGATATCCACGCTGCCGCCGGCGAAAGCCTGCACGGTGGGCCCGCCGCCCTTGAAGTCGATGAATTCGACATCGAGATTTTCCGCCTTGAAGTAGCCCTTGTCATCAGCCACCCACGCGGCGAGCATGCACTCAAACGAGACGGAAACGCCAGCCTTGACTTTAGTGAGTTTGGATTGTGCCGCAACCGGACCGGCAACAAGAAACACACCGGCAACGAGGGCCGTGGCCACGACTTTGCAACTTGAGAAGTTGAACATGATTTGAACCTTCCTTGAAAAATAAAAATGTGCCTA
>CAMDRY010000084.1 GCA_945906975.1 Bordetella parapertussis
TCGGCCATCGGGTCGGGGTCGACCGGGCCGCCGCGGTGTGACTAGGCCCTGACCGCGGTGAGGTCGATCTCGACTTTGCAGCCGGGAACCAGCAGCTTGCTCACTTGCAGCGTGGTGCGCGGCGGCGGCGAGGGAAAGAACTCTTTCCACACCTGGTCGAAGTGGTAAAAATCATTCAGGTCGGTGAGAAAGACCTGCGACTTCACCGTGTTCTTGAGCTCGCAGCCGGCGGCGGCGTAGACGCTCTTCAGGTTGTTGAGGATGTAGCGCGTCTGCTTCTGGATGTCCGAGCCGTAAAACGGAAAGGCCGGGTCCTGGCGCGCCTCGGGCGGCACGCCGGTTTTCTGATCCGAGGCGAGCTGGCCGGCGGCGTAGAGCGTGTCGCCGACGAGCATGCCCTGGCAGTAATGCGCGCCCGGCCCGGGTGAGTTCTTGTCGGTGATGACTTGCTTTTTCGTGCCCGGCAGCACGCCCCACAAATCGATCTCGATTTTGCAGCCCGGCACCAGCAGCGCACCCACTTCGACTGTGGTGCGCGGTGGCGGTGAGGGGAAGAACGCCTTCCAGACCTCATTGAACATATAAAAATCGTTGAGGTCAGTGAGGAAGACCTGTGACTTCACCACGTCGGCGAAATCGCAACCGGCGGCGTCGAACACGCTCTTGAGGTTGTGGAGGATGTAGCGCGTCTGCTTCTGGATGGTCGAGCCGTAGTACGGAAAGGCCGCATCCTGGCGCGCCTCGGGTGGCACGCCGGTCTTGTAGTCGGAGGCGATCTGGCCGGCGGCGTAGAGCGTGTCGCCTATCAGCACGCCCTGCGAGTAATGCGCCATCGGCGTCGGCGTCTTGGCGCCGCTGATGACGCGGCGCGGTACCGATGGCTTGACGCCCCACAGGTCGATCTCGACCTTGCAGCCGGGCACCAGCAGGCCGCCTACCTGCACCGTGGTGCGTGGCGGCGGCGAGGGGAAGAACTCCTTCCACACCTGGTCAAAATAATGAAAATCATTGAGGTCGGTGAGGAAGACCTGCGATTTCACCACGTCGCCAAAGTCGGCGCCGGCGGCCTTGAACACGCTGCGGATGTTGTTGAGGACATAACGCGCCTGCTTTTGGATGTCCGAACCGTAATATGGAAAGGCCGGGTCCTGGCGCGCCTCGGGCGGTACGCCGGTCTTGTAGTCGGAGGCGATCTGGCCGGCGGCGTAAATGGTGTCGCCGGCGGTGACGCCCTGGCAGTAGTGCGCCATTGGCTTGGGCGTGTCGGCGCCGGTGAGGGATTCGAGTTTCATGGCAGTGCCCCTTTGCTGATTTTTTTGTTGCCGCGGATTGAAACGGTTTCGTGCCTATGGGCTGACGCCGTGCCGCCGCCCGCTAGCCGCCCAGATAGGCGCGATGCACTTCCGGGTCGGCCATCAACGCCTTGGCCTCGCCCGACAGCATGACGCGTCCGGTCTCGAGCACATAGGCGCGGTCGGCGAGGCGCAGCGCGAGGGAGGCATTTTGCTCCACCAGCAGCACCGTGGTGCCCTGCTTGCGGATGGCGGCGATCATGTTGCCTATGGTCTCGACCATCATCGGCGCGAGGCCCATGGAGGGCTCGTCGAACATGCACAGCGCCGGGCGCGACATCAGTGCGCGACCGATGGCGAGCATTTGCTGCTGCCCGCCCGACAGCGTGCCGGCGAGCTGGTTGCGGCGCTCCTTGAGGATCGGGAAGGTCTCGTACACGCGCTCGATGTCCTCGTGGATCTCCTTGCCGTGCTTGCGCACAAAGGCGCCCAGCTCAAGGTGCTCATAGACCGACATCTCGGGCCAGATCTTGCGCTCCTCGGGGCAGTGGGCGATGCCCATGCGCACAATGGCGGCCGAATCGCCGCCTTGTATTGGTTTGCCGCGAAAGCTGATGCTGCCCGCACTGGGTGTGAGCAGGCCGGACACGGTGCGCAGCACCGTGGTCTTGCCGGCGCCGTTGGCGCCTATCAACGCCACCAGCTCGCCTTCGGCGACCTCCAGCGACACGCCGTCGAGCACGCGCGTGTTGCCGCGGTGCAGGGTGACGTTATTGAGCGACAGCATCAGAGGAGGCGGCGGCCTGCGGCACACCGAGGTAGGCTTCAATGACGTTACGGTCGGCGCGCACTGCGTCGGGCTTGCCTTCAGCGATTTTCTCGCCGTAGTTGAGCACGATGACGCGGTCGGAAATCTGCATCACCACATGCATGTTGTGCTCTACCAGCACGATGGCAAAGCCGCGCGTGCGCAGTTCGCCTATCAGGCGAACGATCTGCGCGCTCTCCTGGTGGTTCATGCCCGAGGCCGGTTCGTCGAGCAGCAGCACGGTGGGGTTGGCCGCAAGCGCCTGCGCGATCTCGAGCAGGCGCTGGTCGCCGTAAGATAACTGGTCGGCGCGCAAATGCATTTTTGCCGCGAGGCCCACCGCCTCGAGGGCTTCGCGCGCGCGCGCCTCCGGGTCGGCGTCGCCGCGCGCGAGGGCGCCGGCGAGCACGCCCTCGACCAGCGGCAGCACGCCGAACACCTCGGTTTTCTGGAAGGTGCGCACCACGCCCATTTGCGCGATGCGAAAGGCCGGCATCTGGTGGATGGGTTTGTCGCGAAAACGCACCTCGCCCGTGGTCGGCCGCACGCGGCCGGTGATGACGTTGAACAGCGTGGTCTTGCCGGCGCCATTGGGCCCGATCACGCTCAGCACCTCGCCCGCCGACACCGCGAGGTTCATGTCCTTTAGCGCCATCAGCCCGCCAAAGCGCACCGAGACGTTCTTGACGTCGAGCAGCGCGCTCATGATTTTGCCCGCCAGCGTCCCAACAACCTGGGCACGAGGGTTTCGATCACCGGGAAGATGATGCCGCGCGGCATGAACATGGTGGCGAGGATCAGGATGGTGGCGAAAATCACCATGCGGTAATGCGAGGCCTCGCGCAGCATTTCGGGCAGGAAGGTGAAGATCACCGCGCCCAGCACCGGCCCGATCAGCGTGCCCTTGCCGCCCAGGATGACCATGATCAGCATGATGGTGATGTAGGAAAAATTGAACAGGTCGGGGCTGACAAAGCCGACGTAGTGGCCGTACAGCGAACCGGCGGCGCCGGCCATCGCCGCGCCGGCGACAAAGGCGATCATGCAATAGCGAAAGGCCGAAATGCCCAGCGACTCGGCCAGCACCTCGTTTTCACGCACCAGCACAAAGGCACGTCCGATAGACGAGCCGACCAGCTTTGCACACAGCCAGAAGGTGAGGATAGCGGCAGTCAGCGCGACGTAGTAAAACCGCTCCTTGGAACTCAAGTCGATGGCGCCCACGCCAGGAATGTAGAGTGCCGGAATCGTCAGCCCCGGCAGGCCCATGAAGCCACGTGTGACATCGATCCAGTTGGTCGCCACCAGCTTCATGATCTCGGCGAAGGCGACGGTGATGATGACAAAGCGGTGCCCGCGCACGCGCAGGATCACCCAGCCGAGCGCAAAGGCGATAATGCCGGTAATGAGGGCCGCCGCCGGCAGGCCTATCCACATCGACCATTTGAACTTGATGAACAGCAGCGCAGACACATAGGCGCCGAGCGCAAAAAACGCCGCGTGGGCGAGCGACAACTGGCCGACGTAGCCGACGATGAGGTTGAGGCCGAGCGCGATGATGACGAATATCGCCGATACGATGCACAAGTGCAGCAGGTACTCGTTGCGCACAAACTGCGGCAGCGCGAACAGCGCCAGCAGCACGAGGGCGGTGGCCGCCGGGGCGAGCGGATGGCGGGGCTTTGGCTTGATGTCAGCCACGCTTGAACAACCCGTCCGGCCGGAACAAGAGCAGCAGGATCACCGCGACAAAGCCAATGGCGTCTTTCCAGCCCGATGACATGTAACCTGCGCCCAGGCCCTCGGCGAGGCCGAGCAGCAGGCCGCCGACAATGGCGCCGACAAAGCTGCCCATGCCGCCCAGAATGACGACGACAAAGGCCTTCAGCGTGGCCACGCCGCCCATGGTCGGCTCGACCGGGATGAAACCGCCCAGAACGGCGCCGGCCGCCGCGGCCAGCGCCGCGCCAAAGCCGAAGGCGTAGAGGTAAATGCTGTCAATGCGTATGCCCACCAGCGCCGCGGCCTCCTTGTTCTGGAAGGTCGCGCGCATGGCTTTGCCCATGCGCGTGCGCTGGATCAGCACATGGCCGACGACGATGAGCGCCGCGGTTACGGCCATTGCAAACAGGTACAAGGGCGTGGTGTAGATGCCGGCAAAGCTCATTGGCGCCGTCGGAAACGGATTGGGGATGGTCTGTGGCTGCGGGCCCCACAGCAGGTGCGCGAGGTGCTCGAGTAGCAGCGACAGGCCGATGGTGACGAGCGTAGTCGTCATCACTGGCGCGTCGCGCAGGCGCTTGAAAATAACCTGCTGGATGATGATGGCGAGCACCACCACGATCACCACCGCCAGCGGCAGCGCAAGAAAATAATTCACCTTCAGCAGGCTGACCAGGTAAAACGTCGCAAAGCCGCCGATCATGTAGAACTCGCCGTGCGCGAAGTTCGCGATGTTCATCACGCCGAAAATCATCGTGAGTCCGATCGCGATCAACGCGTAGGCACAGCCTATGAGCAGGCCGTTGAGCAGGTGCTGCCCGAGAATAGCCAGGTCGGCCATCAGTTGCGCATTGTCGTTAGGGCTTACCGGTTACCAGATGCGGATCAGGGCTTGGAGATCTTGGCGACCTTGACCACTTCGGGCACGGTGCCCTTGATGATCGCAAGGTACACGTCCTGACCGTAGGCCTGGTTCTTCTCGTTGAAGCGGATGTTGCCGACGGCACCGTTGTAATTGGTCTGCGTCAGTGCGGCGCGGATTTTCTCCGGATCGGCGGCACCGGCGCGGCGGATGGCATCGACCATGACGTTGAACGCGGTGTGTGCGGCACCCGAGAACTTGGAGGGGTTCTCCTTCAGCTTGTCACGCGACATCTTCACGAAGGCTTCGTTGATCGGGTTCTTGATGGTGTACACGTACTCGACCAGGCCATACACGCCCTCGGCGGCTGGACCGGCCAGTTTGAAGTAGCTGTCGCTCGTCCAGGAACCCTCGCCGATCAACGGCACGGTGATGCCAAGCTCGCGGATCTGCTTTGAAAGCGCCGCCGCATGCTGCGAGTTGGCGGCGAGCACGATGGCATCCGGGTTGGAGGACTTTATCTTGGTGATCAGCGACAGGAACTGCAGCTCGCTTGACTGGAAGAACTCGGTGGCGACGACGGTGCCGCCGGCCTTCTCGAGGTTTTTCGGGTAGGAGGCGACCATGGACCGGCCCCAGTCATCGTTAATGACGAGGAAGGCAAAGCGCTTGCCCTTGACCGCCGCCGGCAGTTCGCCGCCGAAGGCCTCGCCCAGCATCGGCGTTGTCGCGACGGCGCGGAAGAAGTAGGGGTTGTTCTGCTCGGTCAGTTGCGCTGCCGTGGACACCGCGGTGATGTGCGGCACCTTGTGCTTGCGGGCCACTTCCATCATGGCGGCGGTGGAGGTGCTGCAAAAGGCGCCGATCAGCGCGACGACCTTGTCGCGTGTGACCAGCTTCTCTGCGGCGTTGACTGACTGCGCCGGGTTGCAGGCGCCGTCCTCAACGACGAGTTCGATTTTCTTGCCGAGCACGCCGCCCTTGGCGTTGACGTCCTCAACCAGCATTTTCACGGTGTTGGCATAACCATTGCCGTCATAGGCGACCGGACCGGTCAGCGGCTGCACCAAGCCGATTTTGACGGTCTCCTGCGCGGCGGCGGTGCCGGCAAAGGTGGCGAGGGCGAGTGCGACTGCTGTGGCGAAAAATTTTATCTTCATGGTTGAGTCCCTTCTGGAAAGTAAGCGGGAAAGCCGGCTGTCTGGATTGAAGTGCGTTCTACAAAGTGGTACAAAATTCAATGTACGTATTGTATTGAAATATTTTAACAAAACCTGTGCCATTAGTTTGGGTCATTGCAATTTTTTCGCGCTGCGCGATGGCCTGTAATCGGCTGCCTGGGCTGCCGCGCGAGATCCCGGCTCCGCTGCGGAGAATTGCGCGTTGCGGCATCGCTGTGTTAGCGTAGGATATTGATCGGCACATTCCATCTCACCCACCTTATTCGCTCTACACTCGGAGACTCGGCCATGGCCAAAACGAAAGCAAAGCAAAAACTTCTGGTTTCGCACCCGGAGAACACGCATTTTGAAGGCGGCGGCCTGCGGCCCCAGTTCGTCTATCGCGAGCTCGGTGTCAGCGAAGCGACCGGCGGCGACTACAACGCGCACGTGATCAGGGGTGTGCCCGGGGCGATTGCGCCGGTGCCCGAGCACAAGCATACCGAGATCGATTTTCTTTTCGTCTACGTGATCAAGGGTTGGGTCAAGTTTGACTATATCGGCCACGGCGAGCACACGTTGAAGGCCGGATCCTGCCACGTTATCCCGCCGGGCCTCGCGCACAGCGTGGTTGCCTGGTCCGATGACCTGGAAATGGTCGAGGTCGTTTCGCCGGCCGAGTACAAGTCCATCGACACCGTCAACGGCGTCGAGCAGGAAGGGGCCACCGCCTAGCAGCGGGCTTTTTCGCGCGGGCAAAACGCCGGCTCCTGCCGGCGTTTTGCTTTTGCGGAAGCGCTTCATGCCTTCAAACCCATCCGTGTGATCATGATGCGCTGCGCCTCGAACATTTCAAAAGATGACTTGGTGTACTCGGGTGAGGACATGAAAGTCGCAGGCATGTCGCTCCGGTCAAGGACGGCGAGCACAGTCGGGTCTGACAAGGCCTGCCGGAACGCTTCTTCAAGGCGCGCCACAATCGCTGGGTCCATGCCCTTGGGACCGCCGAACCCAAAGGGGGTGTCAGGCACGGCGTAACCGAGTTCAAGCAGCGTCGGCGAGTTGGGCCAGCGCTTGGTGCGCTTGCTGCCGTAAGTGGCGAGCAGGCGCATGGTTCCCGCGTCAACCTGCGGGCCCCAGCTGGTGGATCCGCTGATGCCCATGACCGAACCACCGAGCAGCGCCTGCAGGCTTTCGGAATCGGCTTTATACGGAATGTGCTGGAATTCGACTCCGCCGCGAAAGGCGAGCTCCTCCACCGACAGGTGCGGCGATGAGCCGACGCCCGAGGATGCGTAGGTAAATTTGCCTGGATTGGCTCGCGCGTAGTCCATCAGATCCTTGACAGTCTTGACGGACGAATCGGCACGTACCACCAGGCCATTGGTGTAGGCGCTGACACGTGCGATGAAGGTAATGTCCTTGAGCGGGTCGAACTGCACCTTTTGCATGTGCGGCACGCTTAGCACACTCAGGGCCAGTTGCGACAGGGTGTAGCCGTCCGGACGTGCGTTGACCAACTCAACGGCCCCTAGGGTTCCGCCGGCGCCGGCTCGATTCTCGACAATGATGGTGCCGCCAAGAAATTTCGCCGCGCTCGCCGCAAAGGCGCGCAGCACGATGTCGCTTGTGCCACCAGCTGTCCACGGGCTGATCAGTTTGATTGGCCGGCTCGGGTAGACTTGCTGCCCCCGTACTGTCGCGGGCAGCAGACCTGCGCCTGTGGCGATAAACAGACTCTTGAGGACGGTGCGACGCATGGAACTCATCGTTGTCATCGGTTAGGCGCTCCCGAAAACTGCACATGATCCGGTTTTTGTCTCCACAGCACCGGGCACAGGGGCGGCTTCATCCGGCTGCTTGAAGTGCCGCTGCCGTGCCGACGCGCTGAAAATTAGTGTCAAGACGCATGGAATAATAATCGCCGTAACGGATTGGCGCGTATTTGGGCGACTCATCGGACCCGACAAATTGCGGCAGGCAACTGATATACGCATCCACGTTCGGATCGAAAAACATCGCCATCGAGTAGCGGTCCACCGACTCCGGCGGACTGATCACGCGGTGTGGTGTCGAATTGAAACCATTATTGGTCCAGCGCGCCAGCATATCGCCGACGTTGACCACGAAGGTGTCGGGAATCCGCGGTGCATCTATCCACGACCCATCGGGTCGTTGCACTTGAAGCCCGCCGACGCCATCCTGCGTCAGGATGGTTAGAAAACCGTAATCCGTATGCGGATGAATGCCGAACATGTCCTCCGGCCGTGCCGGCGGAGAGGGCGGATAGTGCATCATTCTCAGGTTGGTCGACGGCGGTGAAAAGAAGCTGTCAAAGAAGTCCTTTCGTTCGCCTACCGCCACCGCAACCGGATGAAGCAGCCGCAACCCGAGGTCGCGCACGGCCGAGTCATAGCGCTGGAAAGCCAGCTTGAAAGTGGGGTCTTCCGGCCATTGGTTCGGGCCTTGCAGTGCTTTCACTTTGTAATCGGAATGTGCAATATCGACTTCATGACGGGCGTTGAATGATTCGATCTGGTTGGGTAGGCGCGCGGCCTCGAAGCGCTGCGACGAAGTCGAGATATTGCCGCCGACCGGCACATAACCGCGGTGCCAGGTGTTTCGCTTGAGTTTTATTTTTTCTTCGATTGGCAACGCATGAAAGCGCCGGTTAGCATCCAGCGCGCCCGCCACCACATCGGCCGAAATACCGGCGTTGGCGAGGTAAAAAAAACCGCTTCCAAGGCAGGCCGCTCGAATACTGGCGGCAATGTCCGCGACCGCGTCGTCATTGCCCGAGGCGACGAGTGCGCCGATGTCGATGACCGGGATTTCGACTCCGGCGACCCGCTTACCTGCGTCGATCGGGCCCCCTTGTTCAGAGGCAAACATCAGTCGATCCCCGCGCTGGTGTCAGCGGCCTTCGTAACCCGGTGTGGCAGGCAGGGTAAAGTGTTCATGCTGCCTTGTTCACGGTTGCGCGCTTGAGCGCCTTGGCCATCGACACCGCGTCATCCCGCAGCGTGTCGAGGTGGCCGCGCATGCGCCCTGATGCGGCCCCGCCGTCCATGTCGAGAATCGCCTGCAGGATTTTTTCATGCTCCTTGATGGTGAGCGCCATCAGGCCGGCATGGAATGTTGAGGCGCGTCGGTAGGCTTCAAGGCGGTTGCGCAGTCGCAGCGTGTCGGCGCACAGGTAGTCATTATGGCTTGCCGCGTAGATGCGCTCGTGGAACAGCGCGTTGGCGTCGTAAAAGGCGTCCGGGTCTTTTTTCTTCGCCGCCCTGACGCAGGCCTCGTGCGCGTCGGCCAGCAGCTGGCGGTCCTCCTCGGTGTGGCGCAGCGCGGCGAGTTCGGCGCACGCCGCCTCGAGGTAGGCCATGGTCTCGAACATCTGCCCGAGCTCGCTGACGCCAAGCTGCGCGACAAAGGCGCCCATGTGCGGCCGCAGTTCGATGTGGCCTTGCGAGGCGAGCTGCTGGAAGGCCTCGCGTACCGGTGTGCGCGAGGCGCCGTACTTGGCGGCGAGCGCCTCTTCGTCGAGCTTCATGCCTGGCGTGAGCTTGCCCGAAATGATATCGTGCTCGATTGCGGCGCGGATGTGCAGCACGCGGGTTTTCGGTTCGTGCGCCTTGACCTTAAGCGCTGGACCCGCTGGAACCTTAGGCGCGGCGGTTTTTAGCGCGGCACCCTTCACTGCGCCGGCTTTCTTTTGCGTTGACATTGCAAGATTGTATGCGATACAGTCAAGATCGTATACATTGTTTTTGGAGAAAAAATTGGATCTGCGGATGAAGGGGCAGTCGGTGCTCATTACCGGGGCATCGAAGGGAATCGGTCTGGCGGCGGCG
>CAMDRY010000085.1 GCA_945906975.1 Bordetella parapertussis
AATTCCCGCGACTGTTGGCGCGGCGGGTGAGGGCTGGTCGGAATTGTACGCCGCAGGGGGGCTGCGGTTTCGCGTGGCGGATCGTGCCGCGTACACGGTCGGGAGTGCGGTCACGGTTTTCGTGCGCGCGGAGCATCTCGCGGTGTCAGCCCAACCGACGGCGGTCCATGCCGCCGGTCCCGGCCGGATCGAGCTAGTTACATTTCTCGGGGCAACGCAAAGGACGGTGGTCGAATCGGGGGCGGTACAATTGCTTTGCGACCGCATGGGCGGTGCGTCGTCCGGGACGCACCTGAAGCAAGGGGATGCCGCATTCCTTGATTTCGACCCGTCACTCTGCGTAGTGGTCGCCCGATGACGCTTGCATCCAGATCTGGCGTGGGTGACAAGTGGCGCAGCCAGCTGTCTTTCTGGTGCTGGATGATCCCCGCGCTAGCCATTTTGTTGCCGATGTTTGTCGCACCCCTCGCGCGCCTCGCGCGCAACAGTTTCAATCAGGACGACCCGGTGGGGATGATGCGTCCGGCCTGGGTCCTGGACAACTACGTCACCGCGCTCACCGACCCGTTCTACTCGGCAGTCTTCGGCAATACCCTGATGGTCGCCGGCGGGGTCGCCGCATTTTGTGTGCTGACGGCATATCCCTTCGCGTATTTCCTGGTCTCGTTCGCCGGGCACTCGCGCAAGCTGTTGCTCTGGTGCGTCTACATGCCCTTGTTCGTCTCGGTGATCATGCGTGTCTTCGGCTGGATGGTTTTCATCGCCGACACCGGCATTGTCAACAGGCTGTTGATCGGCACGGGGCTGGTTGATTCGCCGCTGCACCTGATGTACGAGGTCCCGGGAATGCTCCTTGGCATTGTCCATCGTTACCTGCCGCTGGCGATACTGCCCATGATCAACGCCATGTCCAAGATTGACCCCCTGGTACTGCGGGCTTCCGGCAACCTGGGAGAGAGCGGCGTGGGCACGTTTGTGCGGGTGGTGATTCCCCTGAGCCTGCCCGGGGCGCTTGCCGGCTTTCAACTGGTGCTTGCTGGCGTGCTCAGTGATTTTGTCATCCCCATCCTGATGGGAAGTACGAAATTCAGAATGCTCGCACCGGTGGTGTACGAAGAGGCGCTGACCAACGCAAGCTGGGCGCTCTCAGCGGCCCTGGCGATGGTTATGCTGGCCATTGTTGCAGTGATCCTGGTCGGGACTAATCTGCTGGTGCGGTATTTGTCGCCATGGGTGCGCACGTGAATACCGGGGGACGGCTCGCGAGGATGCTCCTGCGTATGTACGCGGCGGCCGTCTGCCTGTTCCTGCTTGCGCCGCTAATCATTACCGTGGTGCTGTCGTTTACAGCGGGCGACACATTGGCCTTTCCGCCGAAAGCGTTCAGCGGTCGCTGGTTTGCGGAAGCGCTTCGTAACACTTCCTTCACCGCCGGTTTCCGGGTTAGCCTCCTTATCGCGGCAGGTGTTGCCTTGATTTCCGCGGTTGCCGGGACCGCCGCGGCCGTTGCCCTCAATCATTATCGTGTCACTTATTCCGGGCCGGTGCGTGCATTCGTAATGCTGCCGCTTGCCCTGCCGGGTATCGTGCTGGGCCTTGGCATTCTTTTCGTGCTGCGTGATTACGGAATGGTGCCGGGGCTTTGGGCGACCATGCTCGGGCACTCGGTAATAGGCATTCCGTATGTGACCTACATGGTTCTTGCCTCGTTTTCCAATTACGACATGGCGCTGGAGCATGCGTCGCTGAACCTTGGCGAGAGTCGTGCGGGAACATTCTTTCGTATCACCCTGCCGCTGATCGCGCCGGGTATTATCGGGGGTGCGGCGGTGGCCTTCATCATGTCATTCGACAATTTTTCGCTGTCGCTTTTTATTACCAAATCGGACACGCTGCCGCTCAGATTGATGCAGCACGTTCAGGGTTATCTTGACCCGGCTGTGGCGGCGGTCGCGACTATGCTGGTTGCGCTCTCGCTCGTGGTGGCGTTTGCGTTGAGCCGGCTGGCCCGCGGCGGCACCCAACTGAGGATTGGCGCATGAATGTCGTAATAGGAGACAGCATTCCCAGGCGGGAGGACGGGCGGTTTCTGCTCGGGCAGGGGCAGTATCTGGACGACTTGCAGATGCCCGGTCTTTTACATGCGCAGGTTGTCCGGTCGCCCCATGCGCACGCCCGTATTCTGGGCATCGATGCGAAGTTGGCGCGCGCGATGCCCGGCGTAAGGCTGGTCCTGACCGCCGCTGACCTGCTTTCGGTCGGGCCCATACCGCTTGATTTTGCTCCACCCGGGGCTGCGGGAAGCGATCCGGCGTGGCCGGCACCCCTCCAGCCGGCACTTGCCGCGGATTTCGTCAGGTACGCCGGTGAACCGGTGGCGTTTGTCGTCGCCGATACCCATAACCGGGCGCGCGACGCCGCCGAGGCGGTCGAGGTTGATTACGAGGAGCTTCCGCCGGTGATCCTGACGGGCGAAGCTGCGAACGCCGGCATTTCGATATGGCCAGAGTTTCCGCGCAATGTGGCGTTCCGGCATGAACTTGGCGACGCCGCGGCGACAGAGGCCGCCCTTGCGGCAGCCCATCACGTGGTGCGGACGCGATTTGTCCAGCAAAGGGTGATTGCCAGCCCACTCGAGCCGCGCAGTGCCATCGGCGAGTATGACAAGAGTTCCGGCCGACTGACCCTGCATGTGGGGACGCAAAGGCCGCATGGATTCAAACAGACCCTGGTCGAGCAGGTGCTGCACCTTGCCGCGGATGAACTTCGCGTTATCAGCCGGGACGTGGGCGGCGGATTCGGGACCAAGAACAGTCTTTACCCCGAATACATACTGTGCCTCAAGGCGGCGCGCTTGCTTGGTGTTGCGGTTAAATGGCTTTGCACCCGCTCCGAGGCGATGATTTCGGACCAGCACGCACGGGACAATGTTTTTGATCTTGAGCTTGGCGTCGATAGGGATGGCCGCATTCGCGCGCTGCGCGGATTCCGCATAGTCAATCTGGGCGCTTACGCTTCGCCGCGGACTTTCATCCCCACGTATAACGGACTTGCGCTGCTGGCGGGGATTTACAAAATGGCGGCCGCTTACGTCCAGGTTGAGGGCGTCTTTTCCAATACGCTGCCGACCACCGTGTACAGGGGTGCGGGGCGGCCCGAGGTGGTGCAGGCCTGCGAGAGCCTGATCGACCTGGCGGCCGGAAAGCTGGGGCTGGATCCGCTGGCGATGCGCCGCGTCAACGGATTGGAGCGCAGCGACCACAGCTGTACGAATGCGCTTGGGGCCAGCTTCTTGAACGTGGAATTCAAGCCAGTCTTTGACAAGGCTTTGCAGATGATCGGGCATGACGGGTTGCCCGCGCGGCGTGAGGCCGCGAGGCGATCCGGCCGCCTTCATGGATTCGGGGTTTCCTGGTTCGTCGAGAACCTGCATGGCCCGGCGAAGACGAAGCCGGCGTGGTTGCGTGCCCGCGGCGACAAGGAGGGATTCGAAGTGGTGGTTGGCACGGTTTCCAACGGCCAGGGGCACGAGACCAGCTTCACGCAGATTGTCGCCGACCGGTTGGGCATGCCGATTGAGTCAATGCGCTTTGTGCAGGGCGATACGGATACCGTCCCAGAGGCGACAGGCACTGGCGCGTCGTGGTCGCTGACATTGATGGGGTCATCGCTCGCGCTGGCGGTTGATGACGCGATTGCCAAGGGAAAGGTCGTTTCCTCGGCCTTGCTTGAGGTGAATGTCGACGATATCGAGTACGCCGAGGGCGCGTTCCGGATCGCAGGAACCGATCGCCTCACCAGGTGGCGGGATATTTTCCGGGCCGTTCCGGGTTTCACGGCAACCGGACATTTTGACAATTATCACGAGGGCTTTCCCGCGGCATGCCATGCCTGCGAGGTCGAGGTAGACCCGGACACAGGCGTTGTCGCCCTGCGCCGATACGTCGTCGCACAGGATGCCGGACGCATAGTCAATCCGCTTTTGGCTCAAGGGCAGTTGCACGGCGGTGTGGCGCAGGGAATCGGCCAGGCCCTTATGGAAGAGGTGCGCTACGACGCCGATTCGGGGCAGTTGACCAGTGGTTCCCTCATGGACTACGGATTGCCCCGGGCCGATGACCTGCCCGACATCGAATGCCTCTTTGTCGAAGGCCCGCCGGGCGACAATCCGCTGGGTGTAAAGGGTATTGGCGAAGCCGGGGCGACCGGCGCGCCACCCTGCGTTGTCAATGCGGTGATGGATGCGCTGCGGCCAATGGGGGTCTCCTGGATTGACATGCCGCTTGCGCCAATGCGCGTATGGAGGGCGTTGCGGGATGCGCGCGCGGGAGGGGCCGCTGTCATCGGCAAGGCGCAGTAGGGACGCGCGATTTTTTCTTGCTTCTAGAATTTCACATCATGCAGGTCAACCTTGTTTTCGAACAAAGGGGCGCATCAAATGCAAAGCCTAGAACAAACTGCCGGAGCGTTGGAACGGATGCTGCTGATCCGCCGCTTCGAGGAGGGCATGTTGCAACTGCATCGGCGGTCTATCATGCCGGTGCACTTCCATATTTCCATCGGTCAGGAGGCGACGGCGGTCGGGGTGTGCTCGTCCGCGGCCGCCGAGGATGTCATCTATACGAACCATCGCAGCAACGGCCATCTTCTGGCTCGGGGCGCCGATCCCGGCCGGATGTACGCAGAGCAATTGGGGCGCATTGGCGGCAACACCGACGGCAAGGGCGGAACGCTGCACATGGTGGCACCGGAACTGGGAATTCCCTGGACGACTTCCCTCGTGGGATGCAGCGTTCCCATGGCCGTGGGGAGCGCGCTGGCGCACAAGCAGTTCGGGCAGGCGGGGATCATCATCGCTTTTTTTGGTGATGGTGTCCTGGAGGAAGGGGCGTTCTACGAGGGAATCAATCTCGCCGCCCTTTGGCAGGTTCCCCTTCTCTGCATTTGCGAGAACAACGGCGTCCCGGCCGACATGCGCGGTGTTGATACCGCAAAATCCTCGACGTTTCTGGCACGACGGCTGACGGATATACCCTCATCCTTTGGCATCAAGTGTTCGACCGTCGACGGAGCCGACGTCAAGGCACTGTTCGGCGTCCTGCGAGGCGCAGCGGATGGGGTGAGGAAGGAGCGCAGAACACAGTTTGTCGAAGTCCGCACTTCCCGTTACCCGGGCAACCGCACCTTCTGGCCCCACCTTGCCGGAGCCGAAACCAGTCTGCCCTGGGCATGGAACGAGGGGGAACCGCCGGAGGCGGTACGGGATTGGAGCATGCACTGCGACCCGCTGATGAGCCATGTCCGGCAACTGCTGGCGGACGGGGTTCTGAGCCGCGAGGCAATTCTCGGTATTGATGCGAGGGTGAGGGCGCGAATCGAGGCTGCCATGGAATCGGCAATTGGCAGCCCCCATCCGTCCGGGGATCTGGCGTATTGCGACGTTTTTGCGGCGAAGGGGGGCTGATCATGCAAATGACTTATCTGCAGGCGCTTGGGCGTGCCATAGGTGAAGCCCTCGATGAGAATCCGCGTGTGGTTTTAATGGGGTCGCGTTTTGGCGGACATTGTGCGGTGCAGGAGGATGAGGCCTTCGGGCCTGCGCTGGCGAAACACGCCGCGCGGGTATTCATGAGCGTGCCGATCGCGGAATTCGGGCTCGCAGGTGCGGCCATCGGCGTTGCCCTCGCCGGTGGCCGGCCCCTGCTCAGCTTCAATATTGCAAGCTTCATGCTCCATGGACTCCCGCCCATCGTCAATGAGGCTCCCAACGTCCGCTACACCACTGGCGGCCGCGTCAACGCGCCTTTGACTTGTTACGCGCTCGGCGGTATTCGCGGCGGCGGATCATCGCAGCACTCGCACCGGCTGCAGTCGATGCTCGGTAACATACCCGGGCTGCAGATACTCACACCGGCGACGGCCGGCGACGCGTACGGCCTGATGAAGTGGTGCCTGCTCGAGAGTCAAGATCCGACGGTATTCCTCGCCCATTCGGATCTGCTCCTCTCGAGCGAGGACGTTGACCTCTCCGCAGCGCCCCTGCCCGTCGGAGTCGCACGCATTTGCAGGCCCGGCCGCGATGTTTCGGTCATCGCGCATTCCGTGACCGTGCCGCGTAGCATCAAGGCGGCCGAAGTGCTGCAACGGGACCACGGTATATCGGCCGAAGTGATCGACCTGCGGACGCTGGCGCCGTTTGACCGGGGGACGCTGCTGGCGTCGGTGAGAAAGACCGGATACGCGGTCATCGCCGACGAGTGCCACAAGAGCTTCGGAGTGAATGCAGAGGTGGCGGCGGTACTTGCCGAGGAGGCATTCGCGGCGCTGAAGGCCCCGGTGCGGAGGGTCGCCACGGCCGATGTTCCCATCCCCTATGACAAGGGGCTGGAACGCGAAATAAGCGTGACAGTCGAGAAAATAGTCGAGGGCGTGCTTGCAACACTGGGTCGTCCAGTCGGGGTCGGCGCATGACAGAAGTGACTGCCGGGTGCGGCTACCTGCGGCAAATGTGGTTGATCCGTGTCTTTGAAGAGCATGTGGCGCGGCTTTCGAAAGCCGGCGAAGTGCCCGGATTCGTCCATCTATGCAGCGGACAGGAGGCGGTGGCCGTCGGTACCTGTGCGGCACTGGAGGATGGTGACTATCTTTTTTCGAGTCATCGCGGCCACGGGCACTTTCTCGCGCGGGGCAGCGACCCTTACGGCGTCTTGACGGAGATACTTGGGCGGCAGGACGGTCTGTGCGGGGGCTACGGTGGATCCATGCACCTTGTGGACGCGCAGCGGGGTGCTCTTGGCGCCACCGGCGTGGTCGGCGGGAACATACCACTTTGCGCCGGTGCCGCCTGGGCGGCGGCCGAAGCGGGAAGGGGGCGGGTCGCGGTTGTATTCTTTGGCGACGGTGCCGGCGGATCCGGGGTTTTCCATGAGACGCTCAACCTTGCCGCGCTCTGGCGCCTGCCGATGCTGTTTGTCTGCGAGAACAACGGCTATGCGGAATTTACAAGCCGAGAGGAACACAGCGTTGTAAAACACCTCTCGGAGTTCTGTGCACCTTACGGCATCGCGAATACGGTCGTTGATGGGAACGACGTGCTGGCAGTGCAGTCCGCTGCAACGGCAATGGTCGCGGCAGCCCGGGGCGGGAGCGGTCCGCAGTTTCTGGAATGCCTCACCTACAGGCTTTCGGGACACTATGAGGGTGATTCGATGAGTTACCGTGACAAGGCCGAGATGGCCAGTTGGGCGGCGCGCGACCCTATCCTGCGATTGCACCGGCATTTGACCGAACTTGGCGTCAAGGACGCGGCATTGGCACGGATTGAGGCTGACGTTCGTGACGAACTTGATCAAGTGCTCGCCAGGGCGGTATCGGCGGCGTCTCCCGCGGCAGACCGCGTGCTTGAAAAGGTGCTTGGCGATCTGACCGGACGTGAGAGCGGAGCCTGAAGCATGGATGATCAGATTACATTCATAGAAGCCATCCGGCGCGCCCTTGACGCGGAAATGTCACGCGATCCGGGTGTCTACGTCATTGGTGAGGACGTGGCAGTAGGTGGGCCGTTCGGCGCGACCAAAGGGTTGGTTGCCCGGCACGGAACCTCACGAGTCCGCAATACGCCGATCAGCGAGGCGGCGATATGCGGAATGTGCGTGGGTGCGAGCTTGTGCGGTATGCGCCCCGTGGTTGAAATCATGTTCATGGACTTCCTCACCCTGGCGCTGGACGCATTGGTAAACCAGGCGGCAAAGTACCGCCACATGTCGGGCGGGCAGCTCTCCGTTCCCATGGTGGTTCGGACCCAGGCCGGGGCGGCCGGTGGGGCGGCAGCCCAGCATTCGCAAAGCCTCGAAGCATGGCTGTTGCATGTTCCGGGGCTGGTCGTCATGGCGCCTTCCTCCCCGGTCGAAGCTTACGGGATGCTGCGAGCGGCAATCCGGCTAAACGATCCGGTCGTGTTCGTCGAACACAAGCGGCTCTATGGTATGAGGCAATTGCCGCCGGATCCTGATCTGGTCATTCCGGCGGGCCGGGCGCACGTTGTGCGCGAGGGAACCGATGCCACCGTCGTAACCTATTCAAACATGCTCCATCCGGTGCTGGAGGTCGCGGAGCGCCGCAGGCAGGCGGGGCAATCAATAGAGGTAATCGACTTGCGCACACTGGCACCGCTGGACATGGCAACCATCGTTCGATCAGTCGGCAAGACACACCGGCTGGCCATCGTGCACGAGGCAGTATTGACCGGCGGAATCGGTGCCGAGATTGCCGCGAGAATTGCGACTGACGCCTTCGATGAACTTGATGCGGAAATCATCAGGGTCGGCTGCGCCAGCGCGCCCATAGCATTCGCCCCTGTGCTGGAAAGCGCGGTCCTCCCGGGACATCGCGAGATCGACGCGGCGCTCGATCAGTTGCTCCGATAGCCATGAACCCGGACCCGGTGACGATCGTAGCAGGACAACTGGAGGGCATCCCGTTCCTGATGCCGCGGCTGGGTATGGTAACCGAATGCGCAACCGTGGTGCGGTGGCTTGCGGTTGAAGGGCAACGAATCGACGCCGGCACGCCCTTGCTGGAGGTGGAAACCGACAAGGCTATCGTGGAGGTGGAGGCGCCGGTTGACGGCGTTCTCCGGACGATTACTCGGAACGTGGGCGAGTCCGTCAATGTAGGTGCGGTGCTGGGCGAGATTGCGGTTGAGCAGGGACAAGGAGGCGGGCGGCCGGCCGTAGCTTCGTCCGGGGATGAAGTCGCCCAGTCGTCCGGACCTGCGCCCAAGTCGTTGGGGTCGCCCGCCGTTTCCAACAAGCAACCCATGTCGTCGGCGCGCAAAGCAACCCCGGCTGCGAGGCGGAAGGCGCGCATGCTTGGGATCGACCTTGATGCCGTTGCCGCATCGGGGCCCGGAGGCCGGCTGCAACTGCGCGACGTAGACGCGGTGAGCGGAACGCCCAGGCTCTCCGGGGCGCTGTCCCCTATTCGGCGGGCCATCGCTCTCGCGATGACCGTGAGCGTGCGTTCAATTCCGCAGTTCACGGTATGCCGCACGGTGTCATTGGCAATGTTCGATGATTTCAAGCGCCGGGCGACTGCGGCGTATTCGGACTCGGCGGTCCGGCCTTCGATCACGGATTTTCTGATTCGGGCGGCCGCCAAGGCGCTGGTGACGCACCCGGATTTGAATGCGACCTTCCATGCTCGCGGCACCGACGGGGACGGAGAAATCCGCCTGGCAACGGGGACACGCGTGGGGCTTGTGGTTGCGGTCAGTGGTGGGGTCCGTGTCCCGGTAATGTCCGACGCCGAACAACGATCCGTGCAGGAGGTGACAGGGCTGCGATCGCGTCTGGTGGCTGCTGCAATCGCCGGCCGCCTCCGACCGGGGGAAATGGAGGGAGCGGTGCTCTCGATCTCCAATCTTGGGGCGTACGGACCGGACAGGTTTAACGCCATCATCAATCCCGGGGAGTCGTACATCCTCGCGGTCGGCCGACGCCGCGAGGTCGCGGCGGTCGAGGCCGGCCAGATCGTGATACGAGCGGTTGCGGATCTCACGCTGACGGCCGACCATCGCCTCGTCGATGGAATGGGTGCCA
>CAMDRY010000086.1 GCA_945906975.1 Bordetella parapertussis
CAAAACCGCAAGACCGGAGAAGTGCTGCAGACTCTCGCCCTGCCTTACTGCCGCAGTTGACCGGTCGCGGTAATGTTTGCGGCGCATTGCGCGCCGATAAAAAGCCACTGAAGTGGCGCTTTACTGAAGCCCTGCGATGCACGCGCGGGGCTTCGCATTTGCGGCGCTGCAAATGCCTCGGTCGTGTCCGTGCGCCTAGGTGTGGATGTAACTCTCGAGCTGGGCGATGATGAATTTTTGCTCGGAGATCACCTCCTTGATGACATCGCCGATCGAAATGACGCCGACCACCTTTTTGTGATCGAGCACCGGCAGATGGCGGATGCGCTTTTCGGTCATCAACGCCATGCACTCTTCTATGGATTGCGCCGGACTCACGCAAAGCACCTTTACGGTCATGATTTCGCGTACCCGCGTTTCTTTCGAGGCCTTACCCAGCAGGATGATCTTGCGGGCATAGTCGCGCTCGGAAAAAATTCCCGCCAGCTTCTCGCCCTCGAGTACGACGAGGGCGCCGACGTTTTTTTCAGCCATGACGCCCAAGGCTTCAAACACCGTCGCATCGGGCGAAACGTACAACAGCGCGTGCCCTTTTTCTTCCAGGATTTGCCCGACGTTCTTCATGTCGCACCTCCCTCGATATGGCCCCGCCGCGGCGGCCGCCGCCCGGGACGGTTTCCAGTGTAATCCCGGAAGGCGGGCGCGGCGGTGTTCGGTTCCTGTGCCGACCGGAGAAGTGGTGCTGAATTTTAGTCCGCTATAGGCTGAAAAGCCACGCCAGGCGCGGCTTTTCAGCCGTCTTGTCTGTGCAAAAGGGAGGAAAAAAGCCCCGCACCGCAATCACGGCGCAGGGCTTTTGAGTGGCTGAGGACTGATCAGGCCTTGATCAGGTTG
Source organism: Bordetella parapertussis (assembly GCA_945906975.1). The sequence goes on from CAMDRY010000086.1 coordinate 895, forward strand.
GCATCAAAGGGCAGGGTGCGGATGCGCTTGCCTGTTAGTTTGGTGATGGCGTTGCCCACCGCCGCGCCGATTGGCGCAAGGCCGGCTTCACCGACGCCGCCAGGGTGGTTGTCGGTGGAGATCACCTTCACCGTCACCTTGGGTGCCTCGTTCATGCGCAGGATCGGGTAGTCGTGGAAGTTCGACTGTTGCACCACGCCCTCGCGTATGGTGATGCGCTCGTTGAGGTGGCTGATGCCGAACATGATCGAGCCTTCGATCTGCGCGGCGACGTTGGCCGGCTGCACCGCGATGCCGCAATCGACGGCACTCCACACCTCGTGCACGCGGAACTTGCCGGTCTTTTTGTTGACCGACACTTCGGCGACCTGGGCACAGTGCGTGCTCCATGCATCCGAGTAGGCGAAGCCCAATGCGCGGCCCGCGGCGCGCGGTTTTTTCCAGTCGGCCATTTTCGCCGCCTCTTCGATGACGGCGCGCGCACGCGGGGATTTTTCCAGCATGGCGATGCGGTATTCCACCGGGTCGCGACCGGCCCCCGTGGCGATTTCATCGATCAGCGTTTCGATGGCGAACTTGGTGTAGCCGGGCCCCACCGCGCGCCAGAAGCCAACGTCCACGCCGCGCTGTTCGCGCAGGTATTCAACCAGGTGATTGCCCACGTGGTAGTTGACCTCGGCGCCCTCGCACACCGGCTGGTCCTTGCCGCCGGCCTGCTGGAACAACGGCGGTGCGGCGCGCGCGTAAATCGATTCGGCGACGATGCGGTGGCGGAAAGCGACGATATTGCCCTTGGCATCAAGGCCGGCCGACAGGTGCTGTGCCACCAAGGGGCGGAACTTGTCGTTCTGGACATCGTCCTCCCGCGTCCACACCACCTTGACCGGCGTGCCTTCCATCGCCTTGGCGAGAATCCCCGCGTCGATGACATAGTCGGCTTCGACGCGGCGACCAAAGCCCCCGCCCAGCATGGTGATGTTGGTGGTGATGTTCTCGGGCCGGAAACCGAGCACGCGTGTCAGGCCGCCGGCGATGAAAAACGGCGACTGGCTCGGCGCCCAGATTTCGATCTTGTCCCCGGTCACGAGCGCGGTGGCGTTCATCGGTTCCATGCAGACGTGGGCGACGTGCTCGGAACTGAACTCGGCGCTGACGGTCTTGACCGCGTTGGCCATGGCGCCCTTGGCATCGCCCTCGCTGAGGAATGTCACGCCGCCATCGGCGAGGTCGCGCGAGCGGGCCTGGTAGGCCGCGCCCACCGCCCCGGAACTGTAGCTGCGCGCTTTCGCCGCTTTGCTCCACTCGACCTTGAGTGCGGCCCTGGCCTTTCTTGCCGCTGGATAGGTTTGGGCGATAACACCCACGCCGTAGGGCATGGGGACGATCTTCATCACGCCGGGAATCTGCTTGGCCGCGGTGTCGTCTATCTTTTCCGGCTTTTCGCCCTGCACCGGCGCGCGCAGCACCGTGGCGTAGAGCATGCCCGGCAGGCGCACGTCAATGCCGTAAGCGGCTTTTCCGGTGGTCTTGGCGGGCACGTCCACGCGCGGCTGGTCGCGGCCTATCAAGCGGAATTGGCTCACCGGCTTCAGATCGGCCTTGGTCACCGCAGGTGGCGTCGCCGGCACCTTGGCGAAGGCGGCGATCTCGCCGTAGCCAAGCTTGCGCCCCGAGGCTTTGTGCACGACGGTGTGCGGTTCTGTCGACAGCTCGGCTGCCGGCACGCCGAGTTTTTCGGCGGCGGCAAGAATCATGATCTGTCGCGCCTGCAGTCCGGCAAGACGCAGAATTTCGTAATAGCCCTGGGTGGTGCGGCTTGCGCCGGTGACCATGCCCCCGCCAAAGCGCGGGTTGCCGAAGGCGCGCGGATTGGTCGGTGCCTGTTCGACTTTTACCCTCGCCCAGTCAAGGTCCATATCCTCGGCAAGGATCAGCGGCATGGCCGTCATGGTGCCCTGGCCCATTTCCGAGGCGGGCGAATAAATGGTCACCGTGCCGCTGGTGGCCACATGCATCCAGGCATTGGGCGAGAACGAGGCGGCTTGGGCGAAGGCGTCCCCGACGGCGATGCCGGCGAGCGGTGCGCCGAACATCACGCCGAAGGTGGCCCCGGCGGCGGCGCCGGCGCCCGAGAGAAGGAATGCCCGGCGCGAAACGCCTTGGTAGGCGATGCCCTCGAAACCGGTTGCGGCGGTGATGGCTTTGTCATTGCGTTTATTCATGGTCATGACGCGCTCCTCAGCCTTCTTTCGCAGCGCGTTCCACCGCTGCGATGATCTTGTTGTAGGTGCCGCAGCGGCAAAGATTGCCCGACATGTGCTGGACGATCTGTTCGCGCGAGGGCTTTTTGTTTTTTGCCAGCAGCGCGGCGGCGGTCATGATCTGGCCCGACTGGCAATAGCCGCACTGGGGCGTCTGCTCGGCCACCCAGGCTTTTTGCAGCGCGTGGTCGCCGAGGGCCGAGAGGCCTTCGATGGTGGTGATTTTCTTGCCCGCGACCGCCGAGATGGGTGTGACGCAGGAACGCGTTGCCGCGCCGTTGACATGCACGGTGCAGGCGCCGCATTGCGCCATGCCGCAGCCGAACTTGGTGCCGGTGAGTCCGAGGTGATCGCGTAATGCCCACAACAGGGGCGTATCGGCAGGCATGTCGACTTCTTCAGCCTTGCCGTTGACGGTGAGTTTTACCATGTCATCCTCCGGAAAAATTTGGGTCGGCCGTGCCGCTGCCGCGCAGGGGGTGGTTCGTGGTGGTTCTCTGTGCCGCTAGTCTGCCATGATTTTGCTGTTTCAACATCGCGCGGCCGCGACCGCGAACGCTGCTGGGTGCGCCCTCTGCCCGAGCCCGTCTGCACCGGCACGGCGCAGATGGGTTCGGGCAGACACGGGTAACATGGGTTCTGAACAAGGCTCTTTCCGTACAAGAGCCATAGCGCGCGAGGACTGCCATGCTGATGGAAAGTTATCTGATCTGGCTCGTTGCCGGTTTTGTGCTGGTTATCGCCGAATTGGCCACCACCACCTTTTACCTGCTGGTGCTGGGCATTGCCGCTTTTGCCGGCGCCGGCGCCGCCTGGTCTGGCGCGCCCTTTTGGGCGCAGACCCTGGTTGCCGCAGGTGTCGCGCTTGCGGGCGTTTGGTGGGTTCGTCAGCATCGCGATGTGGGTAACACCGCCTCGATGCCTGCGCTAGACCTCGGCCAGGCGGTGTATTTTGAATCCTGGGCCGACCAGCAGAACGCCAGCGCGCGCGTCAAGTATCGCGGCGCGCAATGGGATGCACAGTTGCCCGCCGGCGAGACACCCGCTGCCGGGGACGTGTATTACATCAGCGCAGTCGAGGGTTCCAGCCTGCGCGTAGCCAAGGCGCGGCCATGATGGTGCCAAAGGTGCCCGACCCGCACGAGTGGGGCGGCACCTTGATGTCAAAATTTCCCATAAAACCCCCGCAGGAGATAGGCATGTTCCCGAAAATGATCGGTGTGTTCGTCACGACCTTTGCCATTGCGAGCATGGAGCAGACGCGCGGCTTTGCCATCCCGTTTTTTATCATTGCACTGGTGGTGGTGTTTGTCATCGAGGGCGTGCGCGTGGTGCCGCAGCAAAACGCCTGGGTGGTGGAGCGCCTCGGCAAGTTCCACGCCATTTTGGAACCCGGCCTCAATGTGATCGTGCCCTTCTTTGACCAGGTGCAGTACCGTCATTCACTCAAGGAAGTGCCGCTCGACGTGTCCGAGCAGATCTGCATCACGCGCGATAACACGCAGCTTTCGGTGGATGGCATCATTTACTTCCAGGTCGTCGATCCGCGCCTGGCATCCTACGGTTCGTCCAATTACATCGCCGCCATCACGCAGCTGGCGCAGACCGCGTTGCGTTCGGAGATCGGCAAGATGGAGTTGGACAAGACCTTCGAGTCGCGCGACGAAATGAACAAGCAGGTGGTGTCGGTGCTTGACGAGGCGGGACGAAACTGGGGCGTCAAGGTGTTGCGCTACGAGATCAAGAACATCACCCCACCTGAGACTATCCTGCGCGCGATGCAGGCGCAGATCACCGCCGAGCGCGAAAAACGCGCCCTTATCGCCAAATCCGAGGGGCAGCGCCAACAGGAGATCAACATCGCCGAGGGCGAAAAGCAGGCCGCAGTGCTCAAGTCCGAGGGTGACAAGACCTCGGCCATCAACAAGGCGCAGGGCCAGGCCACCGCCATCCGTGTGGTTGCCGAGGCGACCTCGTTTGCGGTTGAGGCGGTGGCCGCATCCATGGCCAAAGAGGGCGGGCAACAGGCGGCCAACCTGAAAATCGCCGAGGCCTACATCAACGCCTTCGCGCAACTGGCGCGTACCAATAACACCATGATTGTGCCCTCCAACCTCGCCGATGTGTCATCAATGATGGCGACGGCGATGACGGTTCTGGACAAAACCAGGCCCGCCCAATCGGTGAAACCGGCCTGAGCCGGAGTGTGAGGATTTTCGATTCGACGCGGCTTTGATCCATGTCAATAGCGCCTGACGGGGCGCGCTTAAAGTGGGGCTATCCCCTGCTTTAAGGAAGCGCCGATGAATTCGGAAAATCGTAACGCCCGGAATACCCGGAACACCCAGAGCGGCCAGAACACCCAGAACGGCCAGCACACCGAGAACAGCCAGCACAGCCAGAATACCCGGAGCCTTCAGGCCGGGCTGCCCGACGCGGCGGCGTTGCGCGCCACTCTGGCGCAGCGCCAGACGGCGCTGGAGGCGCAGATCAATCGCAAGCGCGCAGAAGTCCGCCGCGACCGCATCGGTTTTGATTCAAGCACCAGCACCGATGGTGGTGACGGCGCGCAGATTGACGCCATCGGCAGCGTGCACCATGCCGAGATCGAGCGCGACATGGCCGAGTTGCGCGACATCAGCGCGGCGCTGGCACGCATTGACACGGGCGCCTACGGCATTTGCGCCGATTGCGGCGAACAGATCGTCGCCGCGCGTCTTGCCATATGGCCCACGGCCAAGCGCTGCACACCGTGCCAGCGACAGCTCGAACGCGGCCGCTCCAGCACATCATCAATCTGACGCGGCGCAACAATCGGCGTATTACTCAATCAACCACCCGACGAAAGACACCCTATGGCTTATCTACACGCGGTAATCTGGCTCGATCACAAACGTGCGCAGGTGATTTCATTCGGGCGCGACAGCAGCGAATCGGCCACGGTGCAGCACGATGGCGGGGAGCGCCACCTGCACCATCGCCGCGGGTCTATCGGCAGCGGACATGCCGCCGAGGATCCGAAGTACTACGAAAAAATCCTTGTCGCCGTTGGTGATGCGCAGGAGTTGCTGGTCACGGGCCCCGCCAACGCCAAGCTCGAATTCGTCAAGCACATCCACAAGCGCCATCCGGTGCTGGTCGAGCGCTTGGTCGGGGTTGAAACGCTGGATCATCCCAGTGAGGGGGAGTTACTCAAGTTTGCACGCGCTTACTTTCTCGCCGCCGATGCGATGCTGCCGGGCGGAGGACAGAACTTGTCGCGTTGAGCGCGGCAGGGTGGCCTGTCCGGTAGCGGCGAATTTTTCATGTCGCTTATTAGAGCAACAGGCACGAGGTCCTCGCCTTGCGTCTGATGCATGAACATCTTGGCCTGCTGCCGGCCGCGAAACGCCCCAGTACCCGTGCCGCTGCCTGATGTGGTTTCGCCGTCCGGATGAGCTGGCGTCCTTCTCGCGCTTTTATGGCATAGCGCAAACCCCCGAAATCCTGCGGCGTGAGCCTGCCATTACACGCAACAAGCGCCAGGGGTTCAGTTCAGTCGGCTGTTCGCTGCGGCGGCGGGCCGATCCGGCTCCTTGCATGCGGGTGACAATGCTAAGCTTCGCGTACCACCGCGCGGGGCGCATTGCCTGCATTGTGCGCATTGCATTGCGGGTAAAGAACCAGGAGAGCGCATCATGATGAGTCCCGGGCAGAATGACCTCGTGACCCGTGTCGGGCCGGATCAGCCGGCCGGGCAGTTACTGCGCCACTATTGGCAGCCGGCGGCCCTGCTGGATGAATTCGCCGCCGAGGAGCGCCCGGTCAAGGCGGTGCGCTTGCTGGGCCAGGACTTCGTGCTGTTCCGTGACGAGGCCGGCCGCTATGGCATGCTTGATCGCGATTGCCCGCACCGCGGCGCCGACCTGTCCTACGGTCGCAACGAAAATGGCGGCCTGCGTTGCCTTTTTCACGGCTGGCTGTTCGATGTCAAGGGCAAGTGCCTGGAGACGCCGGCTGAACCGGCCGGTAGCAAGCTGTGTGAGCGTGTTTCACAGCGTGCCTATGCGGTGGTGGCCAAGGCGGGCATCTTGTGGGCTTATCTTGGCGCGGGCGAGCCGCCGGCCTTTCCCGACTTCGACTGCTTTGTCGCACCGGACAGCCACGTCTTCGCCTTCAAGGGCCTGTGGGAATGCAACTGGCTGCAGGCGCTGGAGGTGGGCATCGATCCGGCGCATGCGTCCTTCCTGCACGTCTACTACGAAGACGAGGATCCGGGCGACAGCTACGGCCGCCAGTTCAGGAGCGCCTCCAGCGATACTGCAATCCCCATGACCAAGGTGCTGCGCGAATACAATCAGCCGGAAATCCGCATCGAAAAAGCCGATTGGGGCCAGCGCCTGATCACCCTGCGCAAGATCGACGGGGAAAAGACCCATGTGCGCGTCACCAACACCCTTTTTCCGCAGGCCTTTCTCATCCCGATGTCCGATGAGATCACCATCTCGCAATGGCACGTGCCGGTGGACGACACCAATACCTACTGGTTCACCATGTTCACCAGTTTTGGCAAGCCCATAGACAAAAAACATTTTCGCGACATGCGCCTCAAGACTTATCCGGCGCCCGATTACCGGCCGATTTTCAACCGCAGCAACCGTTACGGCTACAACGCCCAAGAGCAAAAGACCCAGACCTATACGGGCATGGGCATGGACATCAACATCCACGATCAATGGGCCTGCGAGACGCAGGGTCCGATCCAGGACCGCACGCGCGAGCACCTTGGCACCAGCGACCGTGGCATCATCGCCTACCGGCGCATGCTGCTCGATGCGATAGCCGCAGTGCAAAAGGGCGAGCGTCCGCTGATGTGTCTTGATGCCGCTGCGGCGCGCACGCTGCACGGACCAGACACGGTGGACGGCGTCGGGCCGACGCAAGACTGGGAGGCCTACTGGAAGGGCCTCGCCGAGCGCCGGCGCGCCAATGCGCCGTGGGCCGCGCCCAAGGCACCCAAGGCGGCCTGAGTGGCCGGGCGCGAAGAAAACCTGTTATGAGCTTTATCGAACAGCACGGCCTGTGGACCGACGCGCAAGCGCGGGGCGCGCGCGAGGTGCTGGCGCGTATCGACCAGGACGGCATCGAGACCGTGCGGTTTGTTTTCGCCGACCAGCACGGCATTCCGCACGGCAAGGCGCTGGTTGGCGGCGCGGCTGTGGCGGCGATGCGCGAAGGCGTGCGACTGGTGGGAACCATCCTGCTCAAGGACACCTCCGGCCGCACGGCGTGGCCGGTTTTTGGCGGCAGCGCGCCCTTCGGCGGGCGTGATTTTCACAGCGCCTCCGACGTTGTGCTGGTGCCCGACCCGGCGACCTTTTGCCTGCTGCCCTGGGTGGAAAAAACCGCGTGGATGCAGTGCAACGCCTTTTTCCCGGACGGCCGTCCGGTGCCATACGACACGCGCGCCGTATGCACGCGCGCGCTCGACCGCCTGGCTCAATCCGGTTTCGAATACGTCGCCGGCCTGGAAGTCGAGTTCTACGTTTTTCGTGTCGACAATCCGCGTCTTGCCAGCGCCGACGCGGGCTGGCCGGCACCGCCGCCCGAGGTCAGCCTGTTGCACAGTAAGGCCAGCCTGTTGCACGGGGGCTTCCAGGTGCTGGCCGAGCAGCGCTACGACCAGATCGAACCGGTGCTGTCCGAATTGCAGCGTGTGGTGCTGGCGATGGGCATGCCACTGCGCTCGGTCGAGGTGGAACTGGGGCCAAGCCAGTGCGAGTTTGTGTTTGCGCCGATGTCCGGACTCACGCCGGCCGACACCATGGTGTTGTTCCGCAGCGCCGCCAAGCAGGTGATGCGCCGCCTGGGCTGCCATGTCACCTTCATGTGCCGGCCGAAAATTCCGGAGGTCATGTCCTCGGGCTGGCATTTGCACCAGTCTCTGCGCGACCCGGCGAGCGGGCGCAACCTGTTCATTCCCGATGGCGCGGCAAAGGCGCCCACAGACATCGGCCATTACCTGTCCGGGCTGGGCGGCCATTTTGTCGGCGGCCTGCTCGCGCATGCGGCGGGCGCGGCGGCCTTCACCACCCCGACCATCAACGGCTATCGCCGCTACCGGCCCAACTCACTCGCGCCCGATCGCGCCATCTGGGGTTGTGATAACCGAGGTGCCATGCTGCGCGTCATGGGCGCAGCCGGTGACCCCGCCTCGCGTGTCGAGAACCGCGTGGGCGAGCCGGCGGCCAATCCTTATCTGTACATGGCCGCGCAGATTTTTTCCGGTCTCGATGGCATCGCCAACCGGCGTGATCCCGGGCCCTCCGCCGACACGCCCTACGAGACCGTGGCGTCGGCCCTTCCGGCCAATCTGCCCGATGCGCTCGCGGCGCTGCAGGCGAGCGCCTGCATGCGCGAGGGCTTTGGCGCCGATTTTGTCGATTACTTTAT